>NZ_JBHIQG010000090.1:0-7753 GCF_042196425.1 Bartonella sp. AD328YNZD
ATAGGCTTTAATGGGGCTGTTGATCGGAAGTTTGTTGTTTTCTGTGAATTTGTAAAATCGTAAAAACGTGGAACTGTAATAGCGTGTGTGTGGTTGATCAAGGGCTGTGAGGGTTGTGAGAGGGGGATAAGCCCGTGTGAGGAGGAAAAAAATGTTTGGTTTTGGAGCTGTTGATATAAGGACGCTGTTTAGAGGCGTAAAGGAGAGGGATTGTTCGTTCTAAAAGCCTATGATGTAGAGAGTATGAGTTATTCAAGAGGGTGTTTGGGTATGGATAGAGTTTGAAGGGGCACTGCTTCTTTGCAAAGCAGAGGTATTGATCATAAGTTTTGTTTATTCATATGGTTTTTTATGGCATCCAGTACCTGTTGGCTTATCTCCTGATGGGGCAGCCGTCGTAAACCTTTTGGGGTTGTTTTTTGTCCTAATTGAATGGGGATAAAATCAACCTTGTTTTTGCGTGCGCACTCGAGGATTATTTGATCATGCGTGTTGGAACCAAAAATATGAAGAATACATGGTGGTTTAGGCAAAAGAGCTAACTGCTCAATTAATGCGCAGGAAAATGCATGGGCAGGCGAATGAATCCATAATATGCAATATTTTAGATCATGCCATTGCTTCACAGTTTCTAAAAATTGCGCCTTTGATGCCGCACAATCATAATCCAACGACACGCACAACTGTTTGTTGTGCAATGCCTCAAGCTGGACTTTATGGGAAAGAAAGCGTGCAGCAATAATCACTTCTTGCGGCTCTAGTGATTGATACAAAGGAGCAAGCATCCCTGTGCCCCCTACCACTAAATAACGATAGCGCGCCTCTTTTTTTTTCATGCCCCCTCCCTTATTGCTTTAAATCCCACCTCTTTGCTTTAAAAATGTGTACATTTCATCAGCAAGTCTTTCACAACGTGTTTGTACCTCTTCACTTATAACTTTCCAAGTACGACCTTCATCATCTGAGGAAAAATCTTCGTTGGAAGAGGCAATTTGACATTGGAGTGTGTAACCATAAAGCGTGTGCACCACCGGCACTAAATGTTCACAAGGTTGTGCGCATTTTTTGGCCGTACTCCCATGAGAGATAAGTCCAACAGGTTTATTTAAAAAGGCATTATAGGCTAAATTATCAAGAGCATTTTTTAAAACACCCGAATAAGACCCTTGATAAACGGGGCTTGCTAGAATAACACCATCAGCCGCTGCAATGGTTTTTACAAACTCACGGACTGCAGCACTTGGATTAGCCTCAACCTGCTGATGATAATCTGGATCTGTCATTGGCAAGGGATGTTCACGCAAATCAACCCAATGAAGTGATGCACCCCGCTTCATGAGGCAATCCGCTAAATAACTGGCTAAAGTTCTTGTTAAGGAAGGTTGACGCACAGACCCCAAAATAATTGCTATATTCAACAGGATTCTCCTTTATTTTTTTCCCAACAAGCCTATAACGCAAGGCTTATAAAGAATTATGAGTAAAATGATGCGTATCATTATGCTGTCCATAAAGAGCAATTGTGATGATATCGCATCATCATAGAATCAGTCCATGCTAACAAGATTGTTGACAAAACAACACCTCAAACTTGTAAGGGAATGTTAGTGCTTTCATTAATATTAAAACGCGTGATCTCAAAAATAGCGGCTGTCTCGTGTCTTAGAAGCGTTTTTATGAATATGTTCTGAGCTATTGCCTTGCAAGAACTCTAATGAAATATGGAAGATATCATCGTATTTTGAATGATCATTGAGCTTTTTTAATTGGAATAAGAAAGTTGTTAGATTTTCTCATTTCAAATGCTCTTATTGCGCGATCATTTGCAAATCAATGGAAGTTCCCTTTTTTATGTCTTAGTGGGGGGCCGAAAACAATGAGAAAAGAATAAAAATGCTTCTGTTTTTTCAAGGGATAAAGGCTATCGTAAAGGCGGGATATGGCTGTTGTTGGGGCAGGGGTGGGGTTGTTGTAGGAGCCTTAGGGTAATGGGGGTGTCTGTGTTGAGGAATGGAGTTATGGCGTGCTTGTTGCAAGGGGAGGGTAAGGCTATTGTAGAGGCCGCAGGGGGCGTATATGAATGGTGCCGGATTACATTTTTTATTGAAACAATAGGGGTGATAGATTTTATAGTAAGGGGGGTATATTCATGGGGGCGCTATTGTTATCCCTTTCATGGGGGCTGTTCATGAAATGGGGGTGATGCGTGTTGGTTTGCAAGTGTTGAGAGATGTTTCTTGAAAACAAGCACGTGAATTGGCAAAAGTATTGGCAACATAAATATGCAATACGAGTGTTCTCTGAGGTATTCTGTTTGACGACAATGGATGTAATTGTGCTTGAGAGGTTATTCGTGTCCTTATAAAAGTTAGGGACAAACAGTTGCATAAAAGGGAAGAGCAAATGAAGGGGGAAAATTACACATTTTATAACAAACGGTGCTCTTTTGTTTTTGGAAAATCATTTTGTTCTTATAAAGATCATATTATTATTTGTCTTATTTCTATCCTTATTGGGATAGGTTATAAAGCTCTTTTGATCCCATTAGAATCCAAGTGGTCGTTGAGTGTATCGCAGGATAGCACTCTTTTGTCGCTCTTTGTGATGCGTGAAGTCATCATGGTTGTTGTTGTTGCCTTGATGCCTGTTTTATTGGTGCTTTATCTCATCTTAACGTATTTGTTAAAAAAAATGATTCAGCAGTTGGATGAGGCTATCCAGCAACGGGGTCACACAACCGATCAACAAAATAATCCGGTAAAAAACAATAGAGAAAGAATAAGCAGTTTTTTTTATCGTATATTTTTGGTTGATATTTCTGCTAGACGTCTTTTTTCCTGCGGGTGTTGTCATGCTCATTTTAGAATTTTATTATTTTGTTTTCAAGCGCGTGAGAACGTATTGTAGAGTGAAACGGGAATTAAAACGCATAGGAAAAGAGAGTGACAAGGCGCTTGCGTAGCTATTGTGAGGGGGGAGAGGCACTGTTTGGAAGCTTGTGACACAAGAAGAGGGGATGGTTGGAAAATCATCAGGTAAAGAGGATAAAGAAGCCTATCAGGTTTGTAATGAGGAAGATGCTCTTAATCATTTGGAAGAGCAACCGCGCTTTTAGAAAATCAGGGGTTTTTATTGAAAATAAGGGAAGCACCATGCATTGTACTTTTCGTGGTTCTTAAAAGAGCGGGCATGAGATAAAGAAATGCGTTTTTCATAAAAAGGAAGAGCAATGAAGGGGAAAAATTCAGCATTTTATAATGGACTGCGCCATTTTTTCGAAAAAAGTGTTTTTTCTGTGGGAGAGCATGTTGTCATTTGTTTTCTCTCACTCATTATTGAGCTATGGAATAGGATTTTCTTTCTTGAGCTGTGGAACAGGATTCTCTCTCTCTCATCCTTGGATAGCAAAGAGTACAGCATTTTCTCTCTTGAGCTATGGAATAGGATTTTCTTTCTCTCATCTTTGGGTAGCCAAGAGAACTTGACAGGGTGGCAGGATACACCCCTTTTTCTCTCTCTGTGTACGTTTTGGAAAGTTATTACAATGTGTGTTTGGGTCTTGTTTCCAGTTTTGTACATACTCTTCATAACATTGTGGCTTTTGTTGGTAAAAAATATTCGGAAATTGAAAGAAATAGATTAGCAACGGGGTAAAATAACCGATCAAAAGGATCGGTATAAAAAAGGCGATAGAGAAAAAAGGAGTGATATGCTTGTCATGATATTTGTTCTCGTGCTTATGTTCGTGACATTGGGGGTTGCTTTTATTCCCATGATGATTTTGGAACTTTATTATGGTGTCTTTAAGCAGGCGAAAATGTATCGCTGTTTAAGAAAAGAACTGAAAAACGTCTTGAAAGAACAGGATACAGCGTTTGAGAAGTCATGAGAGGGGGAAAAATAATGAAGAAATTATGAGAGATTCAGCCTTTATAGGGATTGCTCTCTATACCATTATTTACAGGGATTGCTCTCTATACCATTTTGCCTCTGAGATGTTTTGGTGCTCTTTATGGGTTGTCCATAAACATTGCTCTAAGGGGCAGTGTTGAGGATGGCATTGAGTGGAAGAAAAGCCGATTATGGATCAGTGTTGATTAAAGGGAATAAGAGCCCGTGGGGTTTAGAGCCTAGAGTGAGCGCTTGAGACTTACTTTATCGTTTGAGTCCTGAGGAAGGAACGGTTTTGCTCGTAGGCGCCGCGCGGTATATGGGTTGTTTTCGTATTTTTAGGAGCCTTGTTCATTCAAGCTTTGAAATGAATCCTATTGAAGTGGGGATGCAGGGTCATTTTCTTGAAAATAGGAGAATTTTTAGGAAGAAAAAGCTGAATTGTGACTATTGTTTATAGATTGGTACGGTTTGAAAATCTTCACTGTTTGAGATGTGAGGAAGGCAAGAGGGGCCAAGGCAGCAGGAATATTATAATTTTTATTATGACGTAAGCCATAACGGCCTGTGTACTTTTCTTTATTCCGGTGGTATTTGGGTTTTGCATCATCAAAATGCGTAAATTGGAAAAAAAGATCCAGAAACGAGAAGAGGCAATCTCTGTGTGAGACAAAATAAGCTCTCTGTCACACGGGGCTTTTCAAAGAGTGAGAGGGGAATACATGAAGGAGCAAAATTGGACATCAGAGCAAGAAAAGCATAAAGGAGTGCATTCTTTTTCGCTTCAGCAAGTGTTGCTCTCAGCAAAGGATTATAAAGTTATTTTTGCTATTGCTGTTGTCTTTGTCATCTGGAGAATGGTTCTAGGAATACCAGGTGTATTAAATTGGCAGCTGACAGGGTGGCAATATGTTGTGCATGCCGTTCTCCTTAAAACAACGGACATTATAATGGTCTGTGTCATTATTTTTATTCCGGTTATGTTACGGCTTCGCACCAAAGTGACGGGTGAGTTATACAAAAATATTCAGAAACTAGACGAAGCGCTCTCTGAGCGAGAGCAAATAAGCTCTCTGTCGCACGGGTTGTGTAAATAGTGAGGGGGGAAAAATGAACAGTGATCCTATAGCTGTACTTCTATTAGATCCCGAGTTCTGGGTATTTATTGTTATTTGCATGATCATTATCATGCTTGTTTTAGCTCTTTATACCTCTGTCTTTAAACGGATGAAAATGAATTTCCAAGTGAAAGGCGCGTTGGAACGCGTGCTTAAAGAAAATGATCTTGCAATGCAGCAGTTTTGGAAAGATGAAGCCGTGCTGCAGAAGAGGCGTTTGCAACTAAAGGAAAAGGAAAAAGAACCCTTTGTCGGTTATGATGATGATGAAATTCTCACGATAGAAAGTGCAACAGCGCTTTTAAAAAGCTTGGGGTGGTCGGTGGACATCGAGGGAAAAGGAGATTATTTGGCAACCCTCTTTTTACCAGATCGCGAAGTGCAGTTTCTTTATAACGAAAAACACGTGGAAGAATTTTCCCCGTTTGATCGCGGGCTTTTAATTATGAGCGGTGTTTTTGCGGCTGCTTGTCAGACGATTAATCCTCATAATTCTGGGGTTTTGCCAACGGTATTTATGAATTTTGTACCCAATGGATTGGAAATTTTTGAAGAAAAAGTGAGTGCCGCGTGTTTAAAAAAAGCGCTTGAAAAAACTTTAAAATGGACAATGGAAGATGATTCTTTGCATGAAACTTTTCGCTCTCAATATCGTCTTCCTCCTTGGGAAAAAGACTCTTTATCTTGGACACCGGATGATGACATAGAGCTCGCACCTTATGCTTTGCTGCATCTTGCTGCTCTTGCTTTGCTGGGCGATGTGGAGACTTTAGCTTCTTATGACGAAAGTTTTACGGCAGGGAACCAGCTTGGCTTTGATGAAACCATTGAAAAAGTTTATTTGGAACGCGCGATGGTGATCGCTCAAGAAGTGGAAAGGGAAGGAAAGTTCAGTTACGATCTGCTGGAACGGGTTGCTGAGAAGTTGTCCATAGCCATGGACTATCAGCTTTTTAGAGATAGAAACCTTAATTTGTGTAATCAAAAACGAGATTTTCATAAAAAATTAGTTGAGGAGAAAAAACAAGAATTAAGAGAACAAGGATTTGAAGGGGTGAGTGATGAACAGTTCGTGTTTGAAGCAGAGGGGGTAAAACATGCTCCTGATATTACTTATATTAAAGATGGTAAAATCGCATTTATGGATATAAAAATTGATTAGTGTTGTACTCTCCTGTTGAAGAAAAGCGCTCTTATTTAAAAGATGTGAAAGCGCTATGATTGAGACGCTTTCACACCTTTCTTACCAGAGCAAAATAAAGTGTTCGAAAAATCGAGAATAATAGCCAAGATTTTAAAAAATAGACTGAAAATGGCTTGATCCTCAAGAATAGGGGAGAAAAATCAATTATAAATTCGCTCTCTTCTTTAAGACGGTTCTGTTGTTTTGTTAGAAAATGCTCATAAATTAGCGCTATGAGGGAAAGCTCCATTGACTCAAGGGGTGCTACGGGGGAGCTATAAAAGAGGGTAGAGCCTAAAAGGGGGTAGAGTCTAAAAGGGGGTAGAGCCTTTGTCATTTGAGATGAGAGGAAGGCAAAAATGCCATTTTTGAGCAGTGTTAAGCTCTTTTGCCTTTGAGGTGTTTTTTGTCTTTTTAAGAAGTCCTTGCCAATGAAGCAGCGCTTGTTAAGCTTCAACAGTGTTTCAGTATGGTGATATTGATGTAAAAATTTATGGTATTTTTGTGTTTTTAAGTCTGTTTCATGGAGATCTGGAAGCCAATTCGATGACGTAGGGGATGCATGGTCATTTTCTTGAAAACAGAAGAATTTTTGGGAAAAACAAGAAGATTGCGGACCCTTATTAACTAAAGCGCTATGGGAGGGAAGCTAGGGGGGTAGAGCCTTTGTCATTTGAGATGTGAGACAAGTAAAAATGGCATTTTTGAAGGCGATGATATTTGGCCAATAAAAATAAAAACACAATAAAAATTAAACTAAAACAAAGGAAAAATTAAACTAAAAAAGGCCCCATTTTATAAAGGGCCTTTTTATTTAAATTTTTACAATATACACAAAATGTATATAACCTTACTTTAAGAACTTTTTGTATCTTATATTTTATTAGCAACAAGTTGTAAGAAATATATAATAAGTGATCCTAAAAAACCAGCTAGTGCATTCAATAAATTTTCTGCTTTATCGTATATATCGTTGATGGATGCTTGTTCTGATGCGCTTCTATTACTGACTCTCAGTATATTCAATGTATCCGATGTGTCCCTTACTTGTTTAACAAACTGTAAAGTTGTTTTCTCAATAGTATAAGGAGCAACAATAGGAGAGGGTTGTTTATTGACTATACGATCAGATTTTTGAATCGCGAGAGCTAAACCACTTGTAATAGCCCCAGCTATGAAAAAATATCTGATATTCATAGTTTTTCTCCTATATTTATTTCTATAAATAAATATCGATACGTATCATATATAAATTCGATTTAAATAACTATAGTAAAAATACAACAATCACAAAAAAGAATAAACTTTGTCTAGAAATTGACAAAATTTACCCTTAATTGCCTTAATGAATTCTTTCAGATTCGACTTTATGAAGGCGTAAAAAAGTTTGAAAGCTCTGTAGAGAAGTGGAATCCCATAAGGTGGGTGATACAATAGTTGCTAGCAAACTTCTTTTTGTATCTTTGATCAAGGATTCATAAAAATGAGGGTTCATAAAAATGATATGCGATGAAAGTTGAGTAAACCCCTTGAGGGGAAAGATGCACTCTTTTTGAGGGCT
>NZ_JBHIQG010000091.1:0-7713 GCF_042196425.1 Bartonella sp. AD328YNZD
AACATCTGCGTAATTGCTGCAAAAGTTTTCTCTTTTTCATTGGGGCTTGTCGGTGAATCATCAACAATAATGTCGTATTCAAGCGTTGTGACAGCTTCACGTGTTAATGGAACATACTGCGCATTCTCTTGTCCAGAAATACGTACCAGACGCCCATCAGAGAGATAATTCTGAATGAGATAAAGGATAATCTTTCCCTGCCTACACCGATAAAGCTTGAGATTATCAAACAGCCCCGCAAGCAAATTAAGCGTTGATTGCCGGCGTGTATTTTCCAGCACATTGGCTTGGTTGACCTCCCGTGTTCCGATAAACTCAGCCGATAACCCTGTTACATGCGTTATCGCTTCACGCGATTCATTAAACAGCTGGAAAAATCCATTGGGAAATTGTGCACTTGGCTTTGGTTGAATTTTCCCTCCTGTAAGCGCGCCATTTTTAACCCAAGTAATCGTATCCGTTCGCGCCCAGCTTTCCATGGCTTGGCGATCATCATCGAAAGCGCCTCGTTCTGCCATCAAGCCGCCCTTAGACTGGCTATTAAGGATATACATCACTTGGCTAAAATATTTATTCGACCATTTTTGTGGATCTTTTGCGGGGCGAACAATCCCGTAAAACTGGTTTTTAAGCTTATCCAGCGTGCCCGTGATACACTCCCACCCAAGTTGCCCATCAGGTGCTAATGGCTTATCGGGATTTGCTAAAAGACGTCGTCCCAGAAAAGCGCGTCTCACCACTTTTTTATTAAAACACACCCCTTTTAGTTGTGGCATTACCCTTTGAAGCTGTTCAAACTCCTGTTTGCTATAGTTGCGCATCTGACCTGTTTGAAGATCAGGTGCCTTGTAAGTGGTCTCATATTCAAACCAACGGCATTCAACCAGCGTAACATAGCGTTTCCCAGAACACGGATCTGAGAGAGAAGTCGCATTGGAGTCATCTTGATACGCATCAAGCGACACATGAGAATCCTCAGAAGCGGTTGTACTATCGATAGCCCAATCGGCGTTAAGATCTTCAACAGCAACATCAGGAAAAAGACTTTTAGCATCCTCAACGGATTTGCGATCAACATACCACATACGCTGTGCGTCAATGAGATTTGGTCTTACAGCATTAGCATCCCAAACCATTTTTAAGGGATCTAAACGTTGAACAGCAGGTATCCCTTCGGGATCTGTATCATAATCAAGCCGCGTATCTGTCCAGCCCATACCGCAAATAACCATATCCTGAAAAGCATCGGAATCGGCATATTCCGCCTCTGCCTCATCACGAAACCATTCTGCTGCTCCAGTAAGCAATTCATTGGGTATTGCCGCTCCCATTTGCCGTGGTTGAAACTGTACTTCGCGCTTATTATTACGCTCCGCCCCAACAATAGCATTCACAAGGGGTGCAATGCGGTTAAAAGTCATGACAGGACGGCGTTGCTCTTTTAAAACCGCAAGATCTTCCTCTGCCCATTGACGACCATTATAAAAATCAAAATCTTCACGCGCCTGTTCACGCCATTCATTAACATGTTCAATATCTTCTGCGTACCAAGACTTTAAACGCTTATAGAGTTCATATTCATCGAGGATTGTCGTTTTTTGAAAGTCTTGATCTAGAATGCCATCCATGATGCCGCTTCTCTTTCCATAGTGCAATAACGCTCTTGCTTGGGTTTGACACTGGGTGCTTCATAGACAATGCACATTAAACCAAAGGCATCCGCCCCATGGCTCGACCAATCATGCTCTGCACCCAAACCAATGCCGCGCTTCTCATCCCATTTCTCGTGATACCAATTCAGTGCTTTGCGCCCTGCTACCGTCATCTCTTCATTAAACCAAACAGAAGGCAAAATACGCCGCACCGCCTCTATACGCATCTTAACCGCCCCTGCCCCCTGATTAGGAATGACCTGCGTTTCAAAACCCGCATCATTTAAAGCACTCTCAAAACTCACATTGTGCACACGGTCTCTCGTCGCACCATCATGGGGTAACACCATCAATGCCTTCTCATAACCATTTTGACGTAACCAACCGATATGTTCCGATAATGGCTGTCCCTGTGCTTCGTAATAATTAAGCACTCTGATTTCTCGCCCCACAAACTGTGCTATCCATATCGCTGTTGCATCTGCCTTGGCGCCCGTACCCCCAATGTCCCAAAAAGCCCGTATCTGCATTAAAGGGTCACGCGCAACACGCCCTATCCGCCCCTCTTGCTCGGCTGCCAACATTTCCTTTTGATAATAAGCACCTTGAACCGCTTTCAGATAATCCCCTTCCCAGATATGCTTATAGGTCTCTGGACGGTTTCTCAGATCATCCAATCGCGCTTCATTCAAGATTTTCGGAAACTTCGGATTGTCTGACCAGTTGATCTCAACACGCTTGATTGCTTCATTGTCTGAAAAGCGAAACCGCTTCTCAACGGGGGCATTCTCTCGCAACGGGTTCCATGTCACCCATAATTCTGCCCGCCATCCCTCTCCTTCTTCTCGCAAAGTCGGTATAAGCGTCTGCCAAGCCGTCTCTGTCACCGGCTCTGCCTCATCAACCCAACAAAGCAAAATGCGCCCCATAGATTTGATACTGGCTATATTACGGTCTAGTCCAGAAAACTGAAAGGCTATACGACCATCTATCGACTTAATCGACGACTCTCCAACCTTGTAATAGTCCCTTAAAAAATCATGGGCTTCAATCGCCCGCTTAATCTCCTCCAATGAACTCTCTGCTAGCGAATTTTGAAACTGACGTGCACAAAGAATGGTCCCTGATATCCCCTGCATACCAAATTGATAGCCTTTTAAAGCAGCCATCAAGGCAAATGATCTTGTCTTCCCAGACCCTCGTCCACCCCAAGCTGCTCGTACCAAAGCATCCCCTGTAAAAATAGGAATGAGTTTTGGTACAATCTTAATCTGTCTTGTCGTCATTCATTGTTAAAGGGGCTATTTCTACACGCCCTATGAACTTAATCGCGCCCCCATCTTCCCCTGTCACTTGAAGAGGCAAAATCTTTCCCAACAATGACAGATAAGCAGCGGGGCATTTGATTGCCTGTTTTTCTAGATAAGAGATCAAACCATCATCACCATATTTCTTACCAGCGCGCTCAGCTGCCTTAAGCACTGCTTCTTTCAAAATACGTGTCGTTTTATTTGGCACACCTTTTACTCGCCCTTGACCTGCCTTTGGGGGCGTTTTTTTTGCAAGTTTTTCAGTGGTTTTCATGTGTGTTTCTTTTTGTAAACAAGACAATAAAAAAACCCGCAAAAGCAGGGCTCTAAATCATCATGTCAATTGAACAAAAGGAGTTAATGAGAAATTCTCTGCTGTAATTTTAGACGCAATTCGACCAGTACAGCAGCGCCATAAAACACTATTATTCACACCATGTCAACAAAAAAATCACGATATTGTATATTTTTTTATTTTATTGCCTAAATATAGTGCCTTTAGCACCAAGCAACACCTCACAATTGTATCCTCTAAACGAATCAATTATATGACTGGGAACTGCTAAAAAAGGGGGGAAACTATGGAACCAATATCAATGTATTTTGGCGCAATAGTAGTAATAATTGATATACTATTTATATCAGGTTCTCTATCTCTTCGAGTTTTGACAGCAATATCGATTATTTCTATTTTCTGGTCAATCTTTAGATATGTATTTTCGTCGCACTACTGTGAAATAGGTGATAATTATTATTATGATAGTCGTGATTTCACGCACATACTGATATCTATAGCTATAATATCTACAGGAATCCTCCTCTACGAGTCCTTAGATGTGGGAATAATAGTACTCGTAATTACAGTACCAATCATGCTGTTTTTGTTTCTTTTGTATGTAGAGATCGAAATCACAATTTGCCTAGTAATAGGAATCTCTATACTTCATTTTTTCGGAGTCCCAACAAAAATTTTGTTGGTAATAACAATCTTCTCTGTTGGTCTGTATGAGTTTTTAGCGTCAAGAGGACTTAAAATTTTTTGCGATACTCATAATGAGCTAGTTAATTCTTATAATTTAGTGATAAAAGACCGTGACAACGCTGTTAGAGAACGAGATGAGGCGATTGAAGAACGGGACGAATTAAAAAAGAAATTCAAACATTTAGATTACTCAGATGATTACTTTTAAATCAACATAGCGATAAGCTTTTATGAAAATATTTGCCCAGCTTTTGCTTCAGTTTGTTAACACCTAATCGTCCAAGCCAAGCTCTTTCCTCACCTCTTCAGAGCTATAAAAAGTACCCTCTCCCCTTCGAACACGCTCTCTTACTTGTGAGGCTAAATAATAATCCTCTGCTTCCTCTATTCCACGTTCAATAATCTCGCGTAAATAAAAAGACTTTGTACGTCCTGTCTTAGCAGCTAAATTATTCAAACGTGTTTCGAGATCACTTGACAACCGAATAGATATCGTCATAACGCAATCCTCATCTTTGTATTCATTGTAATACAAATACAACGAATTGCACAGAAAAACGTTTCACGTCATATCGCTTGCTTTGGCAACATTCTCATAAATTCCGAAAAAAGTTACGTAAGAAACGTTGCTAATTTCGCAAGGACTTCGTTCATAATCACGGAGGGAACTGTTTCCATTCTCTTTCCCTGACGCGCTGCTATATCGAGAGCACGTGGTTGATCACAACGTATCACACCTGTTGTATGTAATCCCACTCCCATTAATGAAACAGCAAACCCTGCGGTTCTCGCAAAATTTCCTCCGCTTGTAATAGGCAAGACAATAGGTGTTTTTGTTACACGATTAAATGGCTCTGGTGACACAATTAATACAGGACGCGTTCCTTTTTGTTCATAACCCGAAGATGGATCAAGAGATACAAGCCAAATTTCGCCTCGCTTCATCACAACAGCTCTCTACCAACAGGCTTAGCATCAAACCATTCCATATCATCATCCGCAAAATCGTCCGAAGGATTACATTGCGCTAACAATTCATCAAGAGTATAACTAGGAAATGTTTGTGGTTTCACAACCAATTGTCCATTATCAATAGCCAAACCCACTTGCGTGTTTTCAGTAAGATGAAGAACATCAAGCAGCGCCGGCGGTATAGAGAGCATAACAGACCCTCCAACTTTACGTAATTTTGTTGTGTGCATAAAACACTCCCTTTAATATTATATAAAAATATAACATTCTAATGCATATTCTTCAAGAGCTTTTCACGCTTTTATGGAAAAAGAACAATAAACATCTACCATTTATTTTTTTTATCAAAATATTTATGAAGCGCATTCAGAGCAATCTGCAATGAATTTATAAGATATGGCAACGTTTGATCTTCACTAACAAGATATTGTAGAGCCGCATAAAGATTATACTGTTTATAGAGGCATTGTGTTTCTTTGATTACCTCTTGCATGTTACAAAACTGTTCTGTTGCACGTTCAACCCACTTCTCTCTTGCTTTGTCATCAGAAGATGATGGCATTTCATCATAAACAGCGCTTGGCAAACCTTTTGCACACGAATAGTCATTTCTCACTTCAAGATATTTTTGCGCAGCATCATACTGATCTTGAGTAAGCACGCCTTGCAAACATAGCCGCCCAACATAAGAACCAGCAAGCGGACTTTTAGCCTCTTCTATGGTCAAGCAGAAGCGTTTAGCACGCATTTCAATTGCCAATTGATTAACAGAATCTTGACGTACTTTCACTTGTGAAATGTAGGCATCTTTCTTTCTCATACATCCCCCGTATCTGTGGAAATCCACATTCTTATTTTTGCTCTATTTTTTAATCAAAATGGCATGCTGTCATGAGCAGATATGCCATAATCATCAGCACCTGAAGCGATAGCATAACTTTGAGAAGTGACAGACGAAGAGGACGTAGATTGCTCTTTCTTTGCATCAAGCAAATGCAACTCGCCTTTATATTGTGACAAGACAATCTCTGTTGTGTAACGATCATGACCGTTTTTATCTTGCCATTTACGGGTTTGTAATTTGCCTTCTACGTAAACTTTTGAACCTTTGTGTAGATATTGAAGTGCAATTTTTGCCAAATATGGATTAAAAACCACAATGGAGTGCCATTCAGTTTTCTCTACTTTTTGATGAGTATTTTTATCCGTATAGCTTTCAGAAGTTGCCATACGAAAATTGACTACTTCTGTTCCAGAATTCATTGTTTTGCTTTCGGGATCAGCACCTAAATGCCCGATTAACGTCACTTTATTTAGCATGTTTTTTCTTACCTTAAACTTGTACTTTAATACATAGAAAATCTTAGCATGATTTGCTTATTTTTTCAATTATTTCAAAATGATATTATTGATTATTAACATATAAGATTATGTTTTATAGCCTTCGGGATAAAAAATTGAATTTTGCGAATTCATTCAACGTTTTGTTTCATGTAACTTTTTTCTATGTTATACGTTACATGAAACATAGTGGAGATTTTGTTATGGCTACAATGCAAGTCAATGAACGCGTTCAAAAACATCGCAACGCACAAAGAAAAGCAGGTTTGCGCTTAATGCAAATTTGGGTACCAGATACTCGCCAACCGAACTTTGCAGAAGAGTGTCGCCGCCAATGTCGCTTAGTCGCAAAAATGGATAAAACAGATACATCTATGCAGTTGTTAATGGATCAATCTTTAATGGATATTGATGGCTGGACAGAATGATGCGTGGATCTCTCGTCACAATAGCTATGCAAGGCGATTTTGGTAAACCAAGACCTGCGTTAATCATTCAAGCCAATCAATTTAGTGAACATACAAGCGTAACGGTTTTACCCATTACCAGCACACTTGTTGATGCGCCATTACTTCGCATTACTCTCCAACCAGACAGCAAAAATGGTTTACAAAAAACTTCTCAAGTCATGATTGATAAGATTATGACGGTAAGATGTGAAAAAGTTAGTCCAGCTTTTGGCTCCATTCATGCAGATAAAATGGTGGAAATTGAACGTTGCTTAGCTGTATTTTTGGGAATAGTAAAATAAATGAGCTCCTCATGTTATTGTTTTGCTATCGGGGTAAGCGCCAAAGTGTTCGATATTATTTCAGCGCGGCGAGCTAACTCGAAAGAAAGGAAACGTTATGAAGAAGAAAGTTCTTTATGAAATTGATGTAGGTAACTTATCACCTTTGACAGATAAACAGAGAGTTGAAGTTGATAAGCTGGCTGCAATGCCGGACAGTGCAATTGATCATAGTGATATTCCGTCACTCAATGATGCATTCTGGAAAAACGCTGTTCGCAATCCATTCTATAAACCAACCAAAACTGTCACAACAGTACGTGTGGATTCAGACGTTCTAGCGTGGCTTAAAAGTCAAGGGAAAGGATATCAAACACGGATTAACGCAATTTTACGTGACGCCATGCTTCGTTCAATGCGTTGATCTCTTTCCTGCTACAAAGAGTATCAAACTGCTTTCGATAATTTTTTGATCTCTTTATTGATCTCATCTATAAGAGGTTCGTAATTGAGAACGCTTTTCGGAATAGCACCACCGTAAACCCACGCTTTTACTTGCGCTTTGGTACTAAAATCTGCCTTTTCTGGTACGGTGTAGTACTGACCACCGTCAAACTTTTCACACTCTCTTGTACCGTCTTCATATTCATAGAGGTTGTAAAAATACTCCTCTGCTCCATCTCCCCAAGGAACATACCCAACAGCCGTTGCAACCCACTTTTTTTG
>NZ_JBHIQG010000092.1:0-7657 GCF_042196425.1 Bartonella sp. AD328YNZD
CTCTTACATAGGCTTTATATTCTTCTTTTTTGAGATTTTTGCAAGGTCATTTCTTCTTAGGTTTTATGAAAGATTTAGAGGAAAGATAGAGGAGGTTTGATAAATTGTGCAAAGGAGACAAGAAGTCTTTTATTTTTACAAGATAAAATTATGCTTTATACAAAATAAAAAAATCTTCGCCTATAACGACGAAGATTTTTAAATAAAATATTGCAGAATTTAACTTTTAAAGGGCTGCAAGGTTGCCAGCGGCAAATTTTCCTGAACGACGATCTTGAAGAACATCATAAGAAATTTTTTGCCCTTCATTAAGATTACTTAGACCAGAACGCTCAACGGCGGAAATGTGTACAAATACATCTGCACTTCCATCACTAGGTTGAATGAATCCAAAACCTTTTGTTGTATTAAACCACTTAACTGTTCCTGTAGACATAGGAAACTCCTTAGATATATAATTATATTGTGTACTGAAGCTATAATTCTTCAATACGGTTTTAGATCGAAATTAGGTGGGAGAAGTTTCGTCAAAAGTGCAGAAAGCACAGGAAAGAAAGTCACGTAACCGAAAATTCGATAAAACTCATATAAGAGCCTTTATAATAAAAAGCAAGCTTTAATTGCTATTTTTTGTACAAAGAAAAAATCGAGAAAGAGTATCAAAAGGCGTATGCTTTTCCACATAGCAAGAACTTTAACTGAAATAACTTTGTAAGGAACGTACTTCAAGGCGCTTTTTCTTGATTGCTTTGATCGCTTCTACGACGGCTTCGGCTCCCGCTATTGTTGTATAATAGGGAACATTTTGCATGAGTGCTGCATAGCGTAATGATTTGGAATCTGAGATGGCACTGGCAGTGCTGGTTGTATTAAAAATCAATTGAATTTGGCGATTACGAATCGCATCTTCAATATGTGGGTGCCCCTCTAAAACTTTGTTGATTTTTTTTGCTTCAACATGATGTTCGGTGAGAAACTTTTGTGTTCCACTTGTGGCAACAACAGAAAAGCCAAGCTCTGTTAAACGTTTTATAGGATTTAAGATGCGCTTTTTATCTTCATCTCTTACAGAAACGAATAAAGTTCCCTCCTTAGGGAGTTTTACACCAGCCCCAAGCTGCGCTTTAGCAAAAGCAAGCGCAAACTCATAGTCAAGTCCCATAACTTCACCGGTTGAGCGCATTTCTGGACCCAGAAGTGTATCAACACCTGAAAAACGAGCAAAAGGAAACACTGCTTCTTTGACGGCAATATGTTGTTTTTTCTGCGAAGAAGGTAATCCACCATAAGCTTGAAGAGCATCGTGAAGCGTTTCTCCTGCCATAATACGTGCAGCCATTTTAGCAATAGGACGACCAATCGTTTTTGCAACAAATGGAATAGTACGTGAAGCACGGGGATTGACTTCTAAGACATAAATGGTGTCATCTTTAATGGCATATTGTACATTCATTAAGCCTCGAACATGAAGTGCTTGTGCTAATGCTTTGGTTTGACGCTCTAATTCAGCGACTATTTTATTTGAGAGCGTATGGACTGGTAAAGAACAAGCTGAATCACCAGAGTGGATACCAGCTTCTTCAATATGTTCCATAATACCAACGATTAGTGTTTCGTTGCCATCACAGAGACAGTCAACATCTACTTCAATCGCTTCTGTTAGATAGGTGTCAAAGAGAAGTGGATTTTTACCAAGCAATATATTGATTTGTTCTGTTTTGTCATTGGGATAACGGGCTTTAATCTCTTCTGGTACTAATTCAGGAACACTTTCAAGCAAATAATTTTGCAAGCTACGCTCATCGCGAATAATTTGCATAGCACGTCCTCCTAAAACATAAGAGGGACGTACAACCAATGGGAATCCTAGTTCATGGGCAATGAGTCGCGCTTGTTCGATAGAGTGAGCAATAGCATTTTGAGGTTGTGTTAAATTAAGTTTAAATAACAGTTTTTGAAAGCGATTTCTATCTTCTGCTAAATCGATGGCGTCAGGTGAAGTGCCTAGGATGGGGATGTTGTGTTTTTCTAGAGCGCTTGCCAATTTCAAGGGTGTTTGTCCGCCAAATTGGACGATGACTCCAACCAACTCGCCTTTTTCTTGTTCTGCTTCTAAAATAGCGATAACATCTTCTGTTGTTAAAGATTCAAAATAAAGGCGATCAGAGGTGTCATAGTCGGTTGAAACTGTTTCAGGATTGCAGTTAATCATAATAGCTTCAAAGCCTGCATCACGTAGTGCAAAAGCAGCATGACAGCAACAGTAATCAAATTCAATACCTTGCCCAATGCGGTTTGGTCCACCGCCTAAAATAGCAATTTTTTTTCGTGCAGAAATGTATGCTTCTGAGTGTTCTACACCTGCAAAGGGAATTTCATATGTTGAATACATATAGGCTGTAGGAGAAGAAAATTCAGCCGCACAAGTGTCAATCCTTTTAAAGACTTGTTTAACATTCAGTGATTTGCGCAAAGCTGCAATGTCATCAGGCTCTTGTCCGGTAAGGGTGGCTAATCGTGCATCTGAAAAGCCCATAGCTTTTAACATACGTAGGTTATTTGCGTCTTGGGGTAATCCATGGATGCGGATACGTTGTTCCATTTCAATGATGGAGGCTATTTGTTCTAAAAACCACGGGTCAATTTTGCTGATTTGGTGAATTTCATTTAAAGATAAGCCAGCGCGCATGGCTTGGGCAATGTAGCGCAGACGATCAGGGCTTGGTATTGCAATGGCTGAGCGTATAGAATTTTTTTCATCACCTTCAGCATGTTCAGGGATTATAATTTCATCAAGACCAGTGAGTCCTGTTTCAAGACCACGGAGTGCTTTTTGCAACGATTCTTGAAAAGTACGTCCAATTGCCATGACTTCTCCTACAGATTTCATCGCAGTCGTGAGGACAGGTAATGAACCAGGAAATTTTTCGAAAGCAAAACGAGGAATTTTGGTCACAATATAGTCAATAGAAGGCTCAAATGATGCTGGTGTTGCACCATCTGTTATATCATTTTTTAATTCATCAAGTGTGTAACCAACAGCCAGTTTAGCTGCTACCTTGGCAATGGGAAAACCTGTTGCTTTTGAGGCAAGCGCTGAAGAGCGAGAAACACGCGGATTCATTTCAATAACAATGAGGCGCCCATTTTCAGGATTGACAGCAAACTGTACATTGGATCCACCCGTTTCAACACCAATTTCACGCAAGACAGCAATCGAGGCATTGCGCATACATTGATACTCTTTATCGGTTAAGGTAAGAGCAGGTGCTACGGTGATAGAATCACCGGTATGAATCCCCATTGGGTCAATGTTTTCAATAGAACAAACAATGATACAGTTGTCGTTCTTATCACGAACAACTTCCATCTCATATTCTTTCCACCCTAAAACACTTTCTTCAATCAATACTTCTGTTGTCGGTGAAGCTTCAAGACCACGTTCAATAATTTCATAAAATTCAGAGCGGTTGTAAGCGATTCCACCGCCAGTCCCACCAAGGGTGAATGAAGGGCGAATAATAGCTGGAAGCCCAACAATATCAAGAGCTTGAACTGCTTTTGCTGTTGCATGGGCAATATAATGTTGTTTGCGATCAGCTTCGGTATATCGCCAGTTGCGCTCAAGTTCTTCAAGTGCTTTGTCAAGCGCAGCACCAGAAAGTTTTTCTTTAAGTTCAGTACGCGTTTTTGCGTGCTGTCGACGATTTTCTTCTTTCAGTTCTGTTGCATTGGCTAACATAGAACGTGGTGTTTCCAAACCAATTTTTGTCATCGCTTGGCGAAATAAAGCACGGTCTTCTGCTTTATCAATAGCATCGGCATTGGCTCCTATCATTTCAACATTATAACGGTCTAAAACACCCATACGTTTTAATGATAAAGCGGTGTTGAGGGCAGTTTGTCCTCCCATAGTGGGTAAAAGGGCATCGGGACGTTCATGGGCAATAATTTTGGCAACGATTTCAGGAGTAATGGGCTCTATATAAGTTGCATCAGCTAGATTTGGATCTGTCATAATTGTAGCAGGATTAGAATTGACCAAAATAATTCGGTAACCCTCTTCTTTTAATGCTTTACAAGCTTGTGTACCTGAATAGTCAAATTCGCATGCCTGACCAATGATAATAGGTCCTGCTCCTATGATAAGAATAGATTTTATATCTGTACGTTTGGGCATGGCTTTTTCCTATAACAAATATCCGTGCATGATTGTGGCAGGCAAAATATTTCCGTTTTGAGGCTACAGTCATTTTATAAGTTAAGTGACAAAGAAAGTAAGCACTAAAATGTCTTTTCCATGCTTTTTTTCATCAAATTGAAGATAAAATTCTTTTTTTGTTTGAGTTATCCAATCAGTATATAAAAAGTATGATATTTGATAAAAAGTAGTAGTTTTCCAAAAAACGAGAATATTCAAGTATACTGTGGGAAATGAAATATAAGCCATTATTTATGGTTCAATAGAGTTTCGTAAAATGAAATAGAAATCTTATCTTGTTATCCCGTAAAATACTAACATTTAGAGAGGTGGTATAGAGCATGAAAATTACATATTAGTTGTTTTGGTTGGAGTATGTGATAAAATTTAGTGTAGGATTTGTTTGTAGACTTATGAACTGAATCCTATAAAATAGTTGCGGTTGGGATATATTAAACAAAAAGTTAGATTGTTGATAAATCAACTCTGGTTGAAGACTTGATTCTTTAGGCTAGAAAGAAAGTCAATCTATGTATGATTCCATTCCATAAAAGAGTATATTTTAATACAATGACTAAGCAGATAGTTTCAAGATGATCTTGTTTGGTTTTATAAAGTGATTAAAAATATCCTCCCTTTACTTTATGTATAATGTTCAAAACTTTTAAAAATATAAAGAAAATGAAAATGCTAAATATTTCCCAAACGAGAATATTTTGTCTAGAAGATGTCTCAATAGGAAAGCTTTTGGTGGTTAAGTCTAAAAAAGGAATTTGTTATATAGCGTTAGGAGATACTACAGAGCAATTATTACAAGAGTTTACGGTACGCTTTGGTGATGCACAACAAGTTGTGGGTGATAATACATTTAAGAGAGAAGTTGCTCATATTATAGCCATGATAGAAACGCCCAGGTTGGTAAAAAAATATAATTTTCTCTTAGATATAAATGGTACATTTTTTCAACGACAAGTATGGGCGGCACTATGTGATATACCATGTGGTGAAACAATTTCATATGAGGTCTTAGCATGCCGTATTGGTATGCCGAATGCTTTTCGTGCCGTTGCTAATGCCTGTGCACGTAACGAATTGGCTGTTATCATTCCGTGTCATCGTGTTGTGCGTAAAAATGGTTTTATTTCAGGGTATCGCTGGGGGGGCAAACGGAAAAAGATTTTGTTACAAAGAGAACAAAATGAAGGATAAAAAACGAATTTAACTTTGTGTGATGGGCATTATAATGGTTACTGTTGTTCCTTTCATTTCTTTTGAAGTAATTTCAAGTTTTCCTTTGTGTAGTTCTAACAGAGAGCGTGAAATGGCTAACCCAAGACCTGAGCCCGTATGAGATTTAGTAAGTTGATTTTCAACTTGTTCAAAGGGTTGTCCAAGTTTTTTAATTGCTGATTGTGGAATACCAACACCTGTATCTGTAATTTTAAAAATAAGATTATTTTTTTTCTTGAAAGCGCAGACATCAATATTTCCGCCAGAAGGAGTGAATTTAACGGCATTAGAGATGAGATTAAGGAAAATCTGTTTCATTGCACGACCATCAACTTCAGCATGAAGTTCTGGGGTAATGTTTGTTGTAACAGCAATGTTTTTTTCTTGAGCCTGAGGCGTTAGTGTTCGTACTGCTTCACTAATGATAGGTTCAAGATCGGTATTTTTACAATCAAGCGTAAATCTTCCAGCTTCGATTTTTGACATATCAAGGATGTCATTGATAAGGGTTAGAAGATGAGTTCCTGAATTATAAATATCATGCATATATTCCTTATAGCGTTGTGAACCAAGAGGACCAAAGGTTGATTGTAACATGATATCTGAAAAGCCGAGAATAGCATTCAGTGGAGTGCGCAATTCATGAGACATATTGGCTAAAAATTCTGATTTAGCCTTATTGGCACTTTCGGCGCGTTCTTTTTCTGCTTTCAGACTTTTATTAAGTTTTTCAACTTCTGTTGCGCGTTGTTGAGCACTCCCTCTCGCACGTTTGAGTTCTTGAATGAAAGAAAAAAGACGCCTTTCGCTGTCTTCAAATTTTTCCTGTTGTTGTTTAAGTTCAGAAATGTCAGTCCCGATACAAACCAGTCCTCCGTCTTGGGTTCGACGTTCATTAATTTTGAGCCAAAAACCATCTGCAGTTTGGCGAATACTGGTTAAATTACCCGTACCATCATCTTTAAGGGGATATTCACTAAGAGCAGGACGGGTCATGGCTTCGACGGTTGCACGTTGGATACCTGATTGTAGAATTTGTTTAGGAATAGCGGCATATTCACAAAATTTGCTGTTGGACATGACTAAACGTCCCTCAGCATCCCACAAGACAAAAGATTCTGAAATGTTTTCAATCGCATCACGAATACGAAGGTCGGCTTGAGCTGTTTGTTCAGCCAATTGCTGCTGTTCACTAATGTCGAAAGAAATACCAACCAAATGGGGTTCTTCTTCTTCAGTAACTTCGGCGCGCAGTCGCATCCATACATAATGACCATCAGCATGACGCATGGGAACATTGATATCAATATGTTTTTTTTTGCCTCCCATTAATTCTTGAGCAAGATCAAAAAAGTTGGCATCATTTGGATTGATAATGGTGCTAATTTGGGAAATTGAGAGCAATGCATCTTGAGGGACATAGCCGAGCATTTCATACATTGCTCGTGACCAGTAGACGCGTCCGCTTACCATATTCCAATCCCATAGTCCACAACGCCCACGCATCATTGCCATATCAATACGGTTTTGAATTTTTTCTGAAATAAGATCAGTCTTACGTGCTCGTAAAAGTTGATTGTAATAAGCATAAAGAAGAGCAAGAATAATACCACTCGTTCCGATGAATAGAGTTATATTAAGCGAAAAAAATTTGCGCCATTCCATAGCGCTATTTTGCATCTTTTCGCTAATGAATACGCCATATTGTCCATTTTCTGTTTGGTGAAATGAAGCAAGAGCAGGGGTATCTTTGCCTATTGTGATTTTCATAACTCCAGCGTGTTGTCCAAGAGATTGTAAAGCAATGCTGTCAGAGATAAAATCTTGCAAAGGTTTTCCTAGGATGATCTCTGAACTGGATGAAGCCAAGACATTGCCTTTTTCATCAACGATGGCGATGAGAGTGCTGGGATTAATAAGATCTTGATTACGAAAAGTGGAGAGGATATCTTGCAAATGACTATGAGAAAGGGCAGAGCTTTTTTCTTTCTGAGAAACGGCCAATAAGTCATGATCAATTGTATTGGTAATATGAGAAGCTAAGAGAATGATGGTCGAACGTGTGCTTTTATCAATTGTGTTGCGCCAATCATAGATTGATACAAAACGAATTACAGCAAGCGCAATAAGAAATGCCACAATGACAAAGGGAAGTGAGCGTCGCAACCAAGGTTCAATAAAGAGAAGCTTTTGATAGGTAGAGCCAGAAAACAGATGAATACGCTT
>NZ_JBHIQG010000093.1:0-7596 GCF_042196425.1 Bartonella sp. AD328YNZD
ACGAGAACTCCGTCACAATCAAAAATAATAAGATCTATTTGAGGCATAAAATATTCCTTTACATGTTACGAGATGAACAATTTTCATGAAAACGACATTGAGAGAATCTTATTTCATAAAAATATATTTTGAAAATGATTCTTATTCATTTTACGAAATAAAAGATAGGGGAACAGTATATTGAAAAAAGAAAAATTCATTCAGATGGAAGTTTTTTTACTTTAAAAAACAAAAAATAATAATCAATTTTTCGGAACTTTAACGATACGTTTACTCTATTTTGTAAATATGGATTGGTAAAGCGGGCCTATAAACTATTTTGGTTGATTATAGGGCAAATTCAGTTCATTTTGTTGGGTTTTTCATGACAGTTATTCAGCTTCAAAAAGATTTCGTTCGTAATCCCTCCCAGACGCCATGGCGCAATAAAATTTTTAAAGGAGATTGTGTTTCCGTTTTAGAAAAACTTCCAAAACATTCTGTTGATATGATTTTTGCGGATCCACCCTATAATTTGCAATTGGATGGTGCTTTATATCGTCCAGATCATTCGCTTGTTGATGCGGTTGATGATGCATGGGACCAGTTTGAGAGTTTTGCTGCTTATGATGCTTTTACCCGTGCGTGGTTGCTTGCTTGTCGTCGTGTGTTAAAACCTAATGGAACCCTTTGGGTTATCGGATCTTACCATAATATTTTTCGAGTTGGTACGGCATTACAAGATTTAGGTTTTTGGATGCTCAATGATATTATTTGGCGCAAAAATAACCCGATGCCTAATTTCCGAGGGCGACGCTTTCAAAATGCTCATGAGACACTTATTTGGGCTGTGCGAGATCAAAAAGATAAAAAGTATACATTTAATTATGATGCTTTAAAAGCGGCAAACGAAGATCTACAAATGCGTTCAGATTGGCTTTTTCCTCTCTGCACTGGAGCTGAACGTTTAAAGGATGATTCAGGGCGTAAATTACATCCAACACAAAAACCGCAAGCGTTATTAGCGCGTATTATTATGGCTTCTAGTAAACCTGGTGATGTTATTCTTGATCCGTTTTTTGGTTCGGGAACAACAGGTGCTGTTGCCAAGCTTTTAGGGCGTGATTTTGTTGGGGTTGAACGCGAGCAAGATTACATTGATGCGGCATGTGAAAGGATTGCGGCGGTTAAACCTTTAGGACAACCAGAGCTGGCGATTTTAGATAGAAAAAAAGCAGAACCGCGCATAGCATTCAACAGTTTGCTTGAAGCAGGTTTACTTTATCCTGGAGAAGTTCTTTATGATCGAAAAAAGCAAGTATCTGCTATTGTAAGAGCTGATGGTACGATTATGCATGGTGGTGAAGCGGGTTCAATTCACGCAATGGGAAGAAAGGCTCAAGATTCGCAGAGTTGTAATGGTTGGACATTTTGGTATTATGAGGAAAATGGACGGTTAAAGTCCATAGATCATTTAAGAATGATCATACGTTCACAAATGTTAAAAACGGGTGTTTTATGAACTAAGCTGATCGCTTCATTCTATTAATCACCAATGTACCTGATCTCGATTGGGATGGATGCAAGCGCGTTTTATGCTTTTCTTAGATATTTTATATTGAAATACTCACCTCGCTTGTAAGCGGCAAGCGAGTATTTTTCGCTTCTTGTAGAAAAAATTAAAACGAGAAATTTCTACTCTATGTTCTGATTTTAGTTCCAAAATAGTAAAATTTCAATATAATCTTATAAAAATGAAATATCAGAATTAAAAGGTTCATTCAGAAGTTCAAAATTAAGTGCTTTTTTGTACGTGCATCTATAAAGTGCGTAAAATATATTGATTTATCAAGATAATTTAGCGCAACTCATATTGAATTGCCCTCGGAATATCGTCAAACTCTTTTATTTCAAACCTGTTTCATATTGAATCAATAAAAATTACTTACTTGCATGTCATAAGCGGGGTTGGCGTGTGAATAAAAATTGTTAAAGAAAGAACTAAAAGTACCTCTTATGAACCGTTTCAAGTGCCAAGGGTGTCGTAGGGGGTGGGTAAATATAACGATGGTGCCGATTTGCTTCTTCATAAGCGAACAAAGGACAGATCCTGAAATTTAAATCTAAGATTTCTATTCCTTCTTAATTCTCATTGATAGAAAAAATGAGACATTCTACGTGTTTAAATTTTTCTTTGTAAAGATTAAGAAATGGTCATTAGGGATACAAAAGTCTCCATTAGCAAACATGTTTACGAATAAACAAGGTTATTTAAATCTGAAAGAATTGGGAAGTGCTACGGAAATGGCTTTTTTCATAACAGTAGGGAGCGCTTCTTTGGCAAGATGTTGAATGTTGCACCACCAACCATTTTCACAATTCATTTCATGAATATCTTCAGTATAGTAGACATCGAGTTTTAGAGAAAAGTGAGTAAAAACATGCGTAATTTGCCCTTTGAATTGCCAATTGGCAGGAAAGGGGGCGTTTTGGAGCCCATTTTTGTTGTTTATATCAATATTGTTAGGAATTTGGGTCATTCCACCAAGGAGTTTTTGCGTCTGTCGTTTTTCCAAATAAATTTGTTTATTTTTATTAAGAACCACAAAGGCACTACCTGTTTTTGAAGGGCGTTCTTTTTTAGGGGCTTTAACTGGAAAAGACTCCGGTTGTTTCATCTTTGCCGCTTTGCATAAACTTTGAAGAGGGCAGATATAACAAGATGGTTTGCGTGGAGTACAAATGGTTGCTCCCAAATCCATCATTGCTTGAGCAAAGTCGCCAGGACGATTTAAAGCAGTAATTTTTTGTGTTTTTTCTTTAATTTCAGCTTTTGCTTTTGGTAATATTGAAGCGATAGCAAAAAGGCGCGCTATTACACGTTCGACATTACCATCAACCACTGCCACAGGATGGTTAAAAGCAATTGCGGCAATGGCTGCGGCAGTATACTCTCCAATACCGGCTAGAGTTCGCAATTCTTTTACAGATTGTGGAAATTGTCCTGCGTAGTTTTCAACAAGCTGTCTCGCACATTTTTTAAGATTACGTGCGCGTGAATAGTAACCAAGTCCAGCCCATGCTTTCATAATATCATCTTGTGAGGCTATTGCTAAAGAAGGAAGATCAGGCCAAAATTTCAGAAATTTTTTAAAATAGGGCTTAACCGTTTCAACGGTTGTTTGTTGCAGCATGATTTCAGAAAGCCAAACCTGATAAGGATCAGGACGGATACCTTGTCTTTGCTCTTCGGGGGTAATCCGCCATGGGAGGTTTCTATGATTTTGATCGTACCAAGAAAGGAGGTGCGAAGAAATTTCATACATGATTGTTTTCAAGCATAGAGAGATGTAAAATGCAAAAGAAAAAATATTTATTTTGTAATTCTTTTTTTGCTCTTTTATTGTCGAGACCCTGGTGAGGAGTGGATTTTTATTTTGTTGATATTTTATAAATTAGGGAGGCAATTATTTTTAGATAAAACAAATTATTGTAATTGAGTAAACGGTTGAACAATGATCTAAAAATGAGAAAACAACTAAAAAAACGTATCTTTTATTCTCTTTCTGAGACGGTATTCAAAATACTTGATCCCGTTTTGCGCAAACGGACAGGGCTAAATGTAGAGCTTATAGAGCATTGGCCACAAATTGTGGGCCATGATATCAGTGAACATACAATGCCGCTTAAAATTATTTGGAAACGTCGTGCAGATCAAGATGAAGTTTTTCAGCCAGCAACACTTGTTGTCGCATGTGAAGGATTTGCGGCGTTGAAATTAATGCATGAAACAGAGGAATTTCTTCATAAAATTAATGGATTTTTTGGCTATATTGCTATTGATCGCATCAAGATTGAACAAAGGCGTCTGTCGGTTTTTATGAATCATTTGCCTCTAAAGTCGACTTTGAGTGAACAAGACAAAAAATGCGTGGAGAAAATGCTTGAAGGAATTGAAGATAAAAGTTTACGCCAATCACTTTATAAACTTGGCTGTTGCATTTTCTCGGAAAAAAATAATAAATAGCAAGATATTTTATATATATTTTCTTTAATATATGAGAAAGCATTGGATTCCTATTCGTTTAATACCAACAGAAAAGTATTATTTATGGTAAAATTTCGTTCTTTTTTATCTTTCGGGATAATTTTTCTCTTCATAACGATTGTACAAAATAGTGTAACAGTTGCTTTAGCGCGTGATCTCAAACCAGTGGCAACAGTTGATATGGCTGAGCTTCTCCAATCAAGTAAAGTAAAGGATCGCTTTGAGGGAGAGGCGGATGCACCAGTCATCATTGTTGAGTATGCTTCGTTAACATGTGTTCATTGTGCACATTTTTACAACGATATACTTCCTCAAATTCGTAAAAAATATATCAAAACAGGAAAAGTGAAACTGATTTTCCGAGAATATGCTTTTGATCCTCGGGCAACAGCAGGTTTTATGTTAGCACGGTGTGCACCAGAAGATCGCTATTTCCCTTTTATAGAAGTTTTATTTCAAAAACAAAATGAGTGGGTTTGGGGAAAAGATGCTCTGACACCATTGAAAAAAATTAGCTTAATGGCGGGTTTTTCAGATGAAAGTTTTACTGCGTGTTTGAAAAATCAGACCATTTTAGATGAAGTGAATGCATCTTTTGAGCGTGGTAAAGAACTTGGTGTGACAGCAACGCCTACTTTCTTTATCAATGGAAATAAATATGAAGGTGCTATGAAAGTAGAAGACTTTTTTTCGGTGATTGATAGTTTTCTTAAAAACTGAATCTTAATCTTCTAGAAGATAGATGGTGATGTGGTCATTATCTCTTTTAAGAAGGTTAGGTATTATGCATTTATGAAGCGATCTTTTTTATTTCGCCGATTTTGAATCATTTAAGTTAAGCCTAGGTTGAATGGTGTTTTGATGCTGATATGGGAGGATTTGTACAATGAAAAAATGGGTTTATAGTTTTGGAGATGGAAACGCAGAAGGAAGTGCAAGCGAGCGTAATCTTCTCGGAGGTAAAGGGGCTAATTTAGCAGAAATGAGTAGTCTTGGTTTGCCCGTACCGCCAGGATTTACTCTGACAACAGAAGTCTGTAATTTTTATTACGCACATGACAAATCATACCCAGAAGAGCTACAGGAATCTGTTAAGCAAGCATTAAGACGCGTTGGTGAACAAACAGGACGTGAATTTGGTAATGAGCAAAGACCACTTTTGCTTTCTGTTCGTTCAGGGGCTAGGGCTTCTATGCCAGGAATGATGGATACAGTGCTTAACCTTGGCATGAATGATAAGACTGTAAAAGCTATTGCTTTACAAGCTAATAATGAACGGTTTGCTTATGATAGTTATCGGCGTTTTATCCAAATGTATTCTAACGTTGTTTTGGGGGTAGACCATTCTTATTTTGAAGAGATTCTTGATGAGGCAAAAGAACGCAATGGTTACACTATTGATACAGAAATGACAGCAGATGATTGGAAACATGTTATTGCTTCTTATAAAGCATATATTGAAGAAAAATTAGGAATCCCTTTTCCACAAGATCCTGAACAGCAATTATGGGGGGCGATTGGAGCCGTTTTTTCAAGTTGGATGACAGCACGCGCAGTCACTTATCGTCGTTTACATAGCATTCCTGAAAGTTGGGGAACGGCAGTTAATGTGCAAGCTATGGTTTTCGGCAACATGGGTGAAGATTCGGCAACAGGTGTTGCTTTTACACGCAATCCATCGACAGGAAAAAAAGAACTTTACGGTGAATTTTTAGTTAATGCGCAAGGAGAAGATGTTGTGGCGGGTATTCGAACGCCTCAAAATATTACAGAAAATGCGCGTATTGTTGCTGGTTCAAATAAGCCGTCTTTAGAAAAAATTATGCCTGAGGCTTTTTTGAAGTTATGTCAGATCGCGCAAAAGCTTGAGCAGCATTATCGGGATATGCAAGATCTCGAATTTACCATTGAAAAAGGTAAGTTATGGATGTTGCAGACTCGTTCGGGAAAACGTACGGCTCGTGCAGCTCTCAAGATGGCAATTGAAATGGTTGAGGAGGGGTTAATAAGCCGTGAAGAGGCGGTAATGCGTATTGATGCAAAGTCACTTGACCAACTTTTACATCCAACACTTGATCCCAAAGCAGAGCGTTTTGTTATAGGGCGTGGTTTACCTGCTTCTCCTGGAGCTGCAACGGGTGAAATTGTTTTTACTTCGGAAGAGGCAGAAATTGTGTCAGCAGAAGGGCGAAAAGTTATTTTGGTCCGTGTGGAAACAAGCCCAGAAGATATTCATGGTATGCATGCTGCAGAAGGAATTTTAACAACGCGTGGCGGCATGACAAGTCACGCTGCTGTTGTTGCGCGGGGAATGGGAAAACCATGTATTTCTGGTGCTGGTAGTGTGCGGATTGATTATAATACAAATACGCTATTTGCTTCAGGAGAAAGCTTTAAAAAAGGCGATGTTATCACGATTGATGGTGGAAGTGGGGAAATTTTCAAAGGAAAAGTTGCAATGTTGCAGCCTAAGCTTTGCGGAGACTTTGCAAAATTAATGGAATGGGCTGATGGGATGCGACGTATAAGAGTTCGCGCCAATGCTGAGACACCATCTGATGCCCGTATGGGGCGTTCTTTTGGGGCTGAAGGTATTGGTCTTTGCCGTACGGAGCATATGTTTTTTTCTGGAGAACGTATTGTTGCCATGCGTGAAATGATTTTAAGTCATGATGAACGTGGTCGTCGTAAAGCACTAGATAAGCTTTTGCCAATGCAGCGTTCAGATTTTAGTGAATTATTTGAAATTATGTGTGGTTTACCTGTTACCATTCGTTTGTTAGATCCGCCACTCCATGAATTTTTGCCTAAAACGAAAGCAGAAATTCTTGATGTTGCAACAGCTATGGGGGTTTCTGCTGAAGTACTTGCTGAACGTGCTCAGCAGTTACACGAATTTAATCCTATGCTTGGATTACGAGGATGCCGTTTAGCTATTACTTATCCTGAAATTGCAGAAATGCAAGCGCGGGCGATTTTTGAAGCAGCAGCAGAATCTGCCCAAAAATCTGGATCTCCTGTTATGCTTGAAATTATGGTGCCATTGGTTGCTCTTAAATCTGAACTCGATTTTGTAAAAGCGCGTATTGATCAGGTTGCTGAGGAAGTGATGAAAGAAAAGGGAGGTACTATTCAATATATAGTTGGGACGATGATTGAACTTCCAAGGGCAGCGCTTCGAGCAGATGAAATTGCTGAAACTGCTGAATTTTTTTCATTTGGAACAAACGATTTGACACAAACTACTTTTGGGATTTCCCGTGATGATGCTGCTCCTTTTTTGGCAACCTATTTTCAAAAAGGTCTTTTAGAGCAAGATCCTTTCGTATCTATTGACCGTGATGGAGTAGGGGAACTTATTACCATTGCTGCACAGCGTGGACGCTCAAAGCGTGCAAAAATAAAATTGGGAATTTGCGGTGAACATGGAGGCGATCCTGCCTCTATTGCTTTATGTGAAGAAAATAACCTAGATTATGTTTCGTGTTCTCCTTTTCGAGTACCAATTGCTCGTTTAGCAGCAGCTCAGGCCGCAATAGCAAAAAGGATGTAATGGGTTAATATTTTTT
>NZ_JBHIQG010000094.1:0-7556 GCF_042196425.1 Bartonella sp. AD328YNZD
AATGGCTCTCTCCCAAAACCTTTAAAATTTGGTTTTTTATCCCGTTGGTTACAATCGGATCTTTTGAATGTCATCGAGCAAGCAAAACAGCAACGTCAAAGTGACGCGGCATAAAAAAACCTTGTCACATAAGGACGGACAAGGCTTTTCATTTTCACACCTTATATGAATAGCACAATCCGTCCTATGACGCAATGTTATAGGATTTAAAATGATGTGTTCTTTTAAGAATGCGTAGGGCATTACACGTGCTGTGCCGGGGGGTATGGGCGTTTAAAATGGCCCGTTGTCTTGCTCATGATGATAGGTTGTTATCCCTTAATAAATTGGCGTACTTTATAAATTATGCTCACTAACATCTTTAAGAATTTCTAAAACATCAAGAGAAAATCGGTTATACAAAAAACTCAGGTGTCAATAACAATCCCCTGCTCTGTTCTTTCGATTAAAGCACTAAGCTTTCCTTCTATTTATAGTTTATATTCAATATGGAATGAAGAAAAAGCATTTTTGTTAGCATATTCTAACAAACCAAGTTTTTGATTTTCTGTATCTTGTCATCAGGAGAAACTCGTAAATATGCGTAAAATTGTGTCACGTTCAATAAAGACCATCAATTAAGTGTATAAGTATCAGAAAAAACGATAAGTTTCTTTGATACAAAAAATCAAAATGATCAAAAATAAAAACAGATATCTTATTTTCATTTCCAAACAACAAATTGAAAAATTCATAGGAAATTTGATTGATCAGATTTAACCATTTTAATATTTCAAGACAGATTACAGAAAGGGATTTCCTATGCAAAAGAAATTACCCAAAAGTTATATGACGGATGCTGAACGTGAGGAGTTACGAGCAGGCGGGTTAGATCAAAACTGCATTTATACTGCTGAATCAGAAGCAGCAGACCGTGCTAACGATAGCAAAGCGGCGTGGGAATGGTTAGCAATGACTGAACCTCCAGCACATACACTTCTGTTTCTTAAAAAGCGGCATGGAGCACAATATATTCGTGATATGGAATTTTCTACTAAAGATGCTGATAAAGAATATGGTCCCGATTGGTTAGATAAAGATGTTATCATAGGAGGTCATCATTTCTAAAGAATTTGAGGAGTTAGAACGTATTTTTGTTCGCGAAAATAACTATGTAAAAAGTCTTGATGAAGCATTGATGACCGAGAAACTACATGATGTGCGCAATGATTTGTGTAGTTATCTTCGTAACATTGAGAAAGGCGGTGGTTTGTCATTACTTATTGATACGGAGCGTAGTCTTGTAGAAAACGATCTGCTAAGATATGCCAATAGTAAGGCTATGATTAGTAGTCTTAAAAAAGCTTTAATGGAAATAGATATTATTAAGAAGCACATAATCCTTGTTAGTAATCCTGCGCAATATAAGACAGTAAATGAAGTTCATAGTTTACCCAAAAATCGTAAAGGCGGATTGCCTTACGATGAAGCACGTCAAGCAATAGCATCCCATTATGCAAGGTTAGGAAACTTAGATAAATCTCGTTTAACGTCAATTGAAAAATCAATTATTGATGTGCGTAAAGAAAATATGACGATTATGCGCAAGCTCTACGAAAAGATGAAAGCCAAAGCTATTGGTATAGATTTCTAACTCAATAAAATACTTATAACAAAGCTTTTTACATTAGTTTATTCACACATCTTTAAAAATAATGGTTAAATGAAAATCTCTCGTTTATATAGCTTTTTTGAAGGGAAAAACTGTCAAATGAGATATCCCTGCTGGTTTCTTTTTCCATTCAATCAAAAAAACTTCATTTCTCATTTTCTTAGTTCTGTTTATATTCTTCATAGGAATATTAAAAGTATCCGACAGGGAGAACCCGTGATGATTACTAACATTCTGACATTTATTGTCCTGTTTGTTAATTATTTCGCTGGATGGTCTACACTTTTACTGAACTACCCCACAGTTTTTTGCTATCTGTCACTTGCTCTGGTTTCATTGATTAGCTTGCTGGTAAAGAAACCCTTTACCATTTTTTATGCCAGTGCTAGTGTTTCTGAAGAAAAACGCAAACATATCCTATTTTATCTCATCAATAAATATATTACATGTATTTGGGTAATCATCTTTTTTGCCAATGGTCTTCTAGTGGCTTTTTTTACATGGACCCCCCAGATTTGGTTAATCACTATGGGTTTAATTTGTGCTGGTATTCTTTTTTCTAAATATCTTCCTAACATCATGCAATATTTTTATCGCATCAAACATCATGGAGCATAATATGTCATTGTTTAACATTCTGACCGGAACCCCTTTATGGGCTTGGATTTTGCTTATTTTTCTCATCGCGAGGGGAATAATCGCATTGAAAGATAGGGAAACGAAGGTTTACCGCCTTTTTCTCTTGCCGTTAGTCTTTCTTTTTTTGGGCGCAAGCGATGTGATTAACCAGCTGGCCTTCCCGCGCTGGGGAGCAGTCTCAATGTTGGCAGGGCTGATGATCGGCTTTGGCGTTGGATGGTTGCTCTGGCGTGCTACTGCGCGTTTAAAAATCAAAGAGGGAACGGATTTCATTATTCTGCCTGGTACGCCGTTGACGCTGACATTTATTCTTATCGCTTTTGTCATCAAATTCACATTGATTGTTTTTCTCAAGGTTGTACCTGATTTGAAATATGCATTTGATTTTAACCTTCTTTTTGGTCTTTTAAGTGGGTTTACTGGTGGTGTGTTGTGGGGCGGCACATTAAATTTATATATAGCATTTCGAAAGAATCCAAATTAATCCCTATACCATTAGCTGTGGGTGCTTCCCATTAGAACTATCTCAATAGAAGCTTATTCCTAACAACAACGCTGCATACAAATGCAGCGTTGCCTCGTAGTTTCAGATTTTTTTATCCCAGCGCGTGAATAGGAGAGGGAAGTGATATATCTGACTATGCCCCCTTGGGGGAAGAGCGAGCCTAAAGGTTTAGAATGCTATGAGTTTTGAGTTAGCTGGACTTTGAGCAGATGGTTTATCGCTCATGGAAAATCATTTTGTTTTACGATTCAAAAAGAGGATAGTGATGGTCTCATTGGCGTAGGTGGGCAAGAAAACTGTTAGCTTGGCAATGCATCAACAATTTGTAGAACTATGTTGTGTAACCCCTACGCAAAGCCGTTGCTATGATGGCATGATGCTTTTGTCAAGCATTATGATATGGGGAGGAACCGGTGTTTAAGGGTGCAACTGCGGTCACTATACGATCCAGTAGCATTACGTTTTTACGTTTGAGTATTTAGGAGCGGTAGACTCTATACAGGCTATGCGTGCAATATGTGAAGCACGCTTGTGGGAATCAGTGTGCCATTATTGCGTTGTGCATGCAACCCTCTAGCTAGTACTTCATTGGTAAGGTTGTTTTTTGAAGCTGATTAATTATCTGTGTGTTTTTTAAGAGAACGTTAGCACTGATGTATCGCGTGCCGTACCAAGAAATCTTCCAAAAAAAAATTATTAAAAATACTAAAAATATATGTGCAAGATGAACAAATGCTTGCTGAGGATATTGTATCAACGACTGTAGCTGCTTAAGGGCACATAATCTTGGGGGGCATAATGTTGTACAAAAAATCATGAAGTCCAAAAAACTCGTAAAGGTGCATTGCACTTCTCCTTTGAGAATTTGGCATCTCCTCTTAGCTTAATACGTTCTCATTATGATATAAACCCCTTGATTCTTCTGAACACCCGCTTGTCATGCGTTTTTCTGCTGATGCTCAAGAGATCTTTCGTAAGTGGATGCAAAAGATTTTTAAAAAAGCTAAAGAGAATAACCTTTCTGAAAGCTTACAAGCGCATCTTTTAAAAATGCCAAAGACCATAGCAAGCCTTGCGTTGATTTTTGAATTAACCGAAGGGGGGCGTTTTGAAATCAATAAAGATGCCCTTCAAACAGCCTTGCGATGGGAAAAATATTTGTTCAGTCATGTCAAAAGGCTTTATGCGGCGGCGGATAACTTAGCAACAGAGGGGGCAAAATTGATTGTCGAACGTTGTGATTGTTTACCCGATGTTTTTACTTTACGTGATATTCATCAAAGAAGTTGGATCGGTTTAACAGATAATAGAGCTGTTAAGAAAGCTTTAGAGCTCTTATGTCGCTCCAATCATATTCGTCAAATAGCAAGCGAAAATAGCTCTCAAGGCGGTCGACCTACCATACGTTATGAATGGCACCCTTTCGTTAAAAACAACAGCATCAAACAATGAAGTCATTGTAATCTTTTGTTATCCTTAAAACCTTCAAAGATCTTATCGTACCAACAAAGAGTTTACGAATTATCTTTGAGGTTTTTTGTTTTATCATTTTTTAAAGAAGAAACATGCTCCTTTTACCTTGTATAAAAGATATCCAAAATACAATCTCTATAGGTTTTGACGGGGTTTTGACGGTTTTTACACCTTCAAAACCTATAAGGAAAATGATTCATAAAATTTATCAAAGTACTCATTCTGATATTTTAAAGTACATAGTACATTTATCTTGATTAACCCGTGAAATGAATAGCAGATTTTACTACTTTGCTGGTCTTATTCCATGTCATGGGCTGTTGATAAACAAGCTTTAAAACCCCTTTTGAAAAAAATATCCGCTTTTTTTAGCAGCTTTTTCCCATTTTTATCGTTATTTACTTTAAATGTATTTAATTGAATTCGTTTTGATTCTTTTGATGATTATTAATCATATTATATGAAAACGAAGCCCTGTTGTAATATGCATCACTTTAATAAGTATGATAATGAACATGTCACTTTACGCTCTCTGTTGGAATATTATCGTCAACAAGCTAAATCACTCCGTGAATTAGGAACATTGTTTGAAAACCTTGTCATAGCTTATTTGACGAAAGACCCTCTCCATTATGGACGCTACGAAAAGGTAGAAACCTATTATGAATGGGCGCAAGAGCATGAAGGTTGGAATAAAAATGATATCGGTATTGATCTAGTTGCTAAGCTTCGTCATCAAGAGGGTTATGTCGCTATTCAATGTAAGTGTTATAAAGCAGACCATCAGATCAGTAAAAAGGATATTGATAGCTTTATCGCTGCCTCTGGAAAAGACATCTTTAAATATCGTCTTCTCGTTGATAGTACGGAAGTGGAATTAAGTGACAATGTGAATGCCATGATTAAAGGACAAGCGATACCCGTTTATCGCATTGACCTTCGTCATATGGAAAACAGTCGGATAGATTGGCAAATATTTGCAACAAAACAAGAAGTTTTTCTTAAATCAATCAAAGAGCCTCGTCCCCATCAAGAAGAAGCCATCAAGAAAGTCTGTGAAGGTTTACAAGAAGCAGACCGTAGCAAACTCATTATGGCATGTGGAACGGGGAAGACTTTCACAAGTCTTAAGATAGCAGAAACCCTTGCTGGGAAAGGCAAGCGTGTGTTGTTTCTGGTTCCTTCTCTGGCTTTAGTCTCACAAACAATCCGTGAATGGACAGCCGATGCACAAATCCCGTTGCGTTCCTTTGCGGTTTGTTCTGATACAAAAGTAGGCAAGCGTCATAAAAACCAAGAGGATATTGTTGGTATGGAAACATCAGATCTTGTTCTCCCTGCTACCACGGATGCAAAAGCCCTTGCTAAAGAAGCGCGTGAAAATCTAGCAGATGCAATGACGGTAGTCTTTTCAACTTACCATTCTATCCAAGTGATTTCGGATGCACAAAAGGATCATGGATTACCCAAATTTGATTTGATCATCTGTGATGAAGCACACCGTACTACTGGGGCTTTATTGGGAAGTGAAGACAATGAATCCGAATTTATCAAGGTTCACGATAACAGCATCATTCAAAGCAAAAAACGCCTCTACATGACAGCAACCCCAAAGATCTTTAGTGACAAGCTAAAAAGGAATGCTTTCTTATCCAATAACGTTTTAGTGTCCATGGATAATGAAAAACTCTATGGCAAACAACTTTACACTTACAACTTTTCACGTGCTTTAGAGGATAAGCTGTTAGCACCTTGTAAAGTTATCATATTAGTTGTCAATGAAAAAGAAGTAAGCCAATCCATTCAACATCTTATTACCGATAAGAATTATGAACTTATTCTTGACGATAGGACCAAGATTAATGGCTGTTATAGAGCCCTTACCAAAATGGATCTGAAACTTGATCTTAAAGATGACCCCAAACCCATGCGTAGAGCTTTAGCTTTTTGCAAAGATATTGAGACTTCTAAACGCATATGCAAGAGATTCAAAAAAGAAAAAGTGCAAGAATCTTTGCGCGCTCTTCATAAGAACTATAAAGATACTCCTCCTCTTAACTGTACCCTTGCACATATTGATGGAACCTTTAGTGCTAAAGAGCGTACAAAACAACTTGATTGGTTAAAGGAAGATGCGGGGGAAAATACGTGTCGTGTTCTCACCAATGTAAGATGTCTTTCTGAAGGTGTGGATGTTCCTGCTCTTGATGCTGTTCTATTTTTACACCCGCGCAAAAGTCAAATTGAGATTATTCAAGCAATAGGACGTGTAATGCGTCGAGCAGAGGGTAAAAAAAGAGGCTATATCATTCTACCCGTTGGGATACCCGCTGATATTCCGCCGGAAATAGCCTTAGAAAACAACCAAAAGTATAATGTCATCTGGCAAGTTCTCAATGCTTTACGTGCCCATGATGATAACTTTAATAAAATAATTCACCATATGCACAAAAAACAAGACGTAAGCGATGCTCTTGAAATTGTTGCTGCTTCTCAAGAACTTGCGTTAGAAGATACGACCACGGTTATTGATGATTTACCTATACGCTCAAAATTAGAGTATTCAGGACTTAATATTGGGTTAGCAACTTACGAATCTTCTCACACATGTGAAGAACAAGGAGAACTCCCCCTTTTTTCTAAATGTAAAGATGTCATTAGAACTGCTATTGTTAATAGATTTTACGATCCTAGCTATTGGAAAAAATGGGCAATAAATGTTGGTGATCTTGCTCAAACTCATATCACACGCTTAACTGAAGTTTTAACAAAATCAGAAACTGAAACACGGCAGGTGTTTAATGATTTTATGACCGAATTACGTAACAATTTAAACACAACCCTCTCCGAAGAAAATGCGATTGAAATGCTTGCGCAACATCTTGTGACGCGTCCAGTCTTTAATGCTTTATTTGAGGGGCATCAGTTTGTTCAAGAAAATCCCGTATCTTGCGCTTTACAACGTGTACTCAATGCCCTTGATAAAGTTACTCCTAAAGAAGAATCTCAAGATCTCAAAAATATTTCTAAGAGTGTACAGTTTTACACGCGTGGAATTACCACTCTTGAAGCACAACAAAGTTTAATTGTAGAGCTTTATAATGAATTTTTCCGTTACGCTTTTCCGCGTACAGTAGAAAAATTAGGAATTGTTTATACCCCCATTGAAGTTGTTGATTTTATCATTCATTCTGTTGATGATATTTTACGCAATGAATTTGGAACAAGCTTGGGATCCCGTGGTGTGTCTATTCTTGACCCTTTCACGGGAACGGGTACCTTTATCAC
>NZ_JBHIQG010000095.1:0-7553 GCF_042196425.1 Bartonella sp. AD328YNZD
CTTTCATAATCAACCACTTGTGCTAATCCTTTAACAGCAGCAACAAATTTTGTCATCGCCCAATCACGATCAATAAGATTATTATCAAGAACTTTTGCTTTTGCTGCAAAACTATCATCACCATATTGCACTACAGACATTTTTATTTCCCCTTCAACTATATTGTTCAATCTTACTTTTAAATGAGGGAGATTAAACAGTTTCTCTTTTAATGCAGATACACGCATTTGAACTCGTGGTGCGAACATTCCTCAGACAACAGCACAACAATCCTCAAAAGCGTATACCACTTCAATTTTCAACGCATTTTCTGAAATATTTCTTCTTTGCTCCAAAACCATTATTGCTGCTATACTTATTCACTAAAATGCTCTAAACTTAAACTTCCACGCAACAATACCGAAACTTCTACATTTGCTCTATCTATTTCGCTTTGCCTATTTTACCACCACCAAGCCTTCAACAGAAAACAATAATAATCTGCCTCTCTCCTTGGCCATAAAAACTATCTGCCAACAAAACCTTGCCGCATATAAAAACTTAAGCCCATTAAAAATTTCAGCATTTTACCGATAGCAGCTTTTTACCCTCCATAACCTTATAGCTTCCTCTGCACCTAAACCAGCATACCCTCTGGCACCCCATAAGATGGCACCCTACAAGATTAGTGCACCTATTCAAAAAGATACATCTCCCCACCCTGCTCTTTCTGCATACATGCAATCTCTTGCACAAAACACAAAAAGAATGCTCTTTTAAACAGATCCGCCATATAGTAACATTAAAAAAGACATCCTAAATAGCTAAACAGCTATCAATCTCCCTTTTTCAATTATCATTCGCTTTTCTTTGCAACTAATTACTATATAAGATTTTTTGAACCTTTTCAAGAGTTTCTTAAGCATTCAGTCCGATACGCCTTCAATCCCATAACGCTTAACTCCCCCCATATTGATATTTTCAGAATTTCACATCATCTTCCTATAGATGACTTCACCCCATAACGTACAGTTCGCTCTTAATATTGCTGCTTTACATACGCTGCGGATATAAAAACATTAAAATAATCGTCTTATAATCAAAGTACAATTTCTGCTACAAACTTTCTCTTATTTTCAACCTTCTCAATAAGGCTTTTTCTTTCATATAAATCAATATATTGATTTATATGGATAATTCATTATCTTGTATGCTCAATAAAAATCTTAAAGATCATAGAATTATCGCATTTCAAATCTATTCCATGTTGAGTAAATTAAAATCTCTTGCTTGTACATCACAAATAGAACCTGACGTATCGATAAAATACACAGCAACAAATGTCTCTTATGCCCCCTCTCAAAAGCTAAGAGCTCTCGTAAATATTGGGAAAAATATATAATGATGCAGGCTTGCTCCTTTATTAAGTGTAAAGATGGTAGCACTCTAGAAATTTTATATTATTTATGGAAGCTTCACTATTATACTATTCACGAGCACCATTGTAAAATGGACTTACCGTGAGAGATCTTTCTTTAAAACACGCCCATAAATATGCAACGCAAATATATTCCTACATTCCATTATGATCTTTTTTCGAATACCCTTACCCTCTTCCCTGTTCTCTTGAAAAGCATAATGAGAACACACTAAACTCCAAACTTTGTTGGCGTTTCATGAAAGCATACGTAGCATACACCTGTACGCATACTTTAAATATAAGCCTCTTTTCACTCGTAAACATTGTGAAGCTTTTGTATTAATATTAGCACAACACTGTTTAAAGAAGTGGTATGATAAAAAACTGCTCTTATTGCACCCTAAGTTTCTGTATCGAAGGGGTAGTGGTTGTTTCTACAAGCCAATTTGCTAAACGAGAATGAAAACTATAGAAACATATCCCAAGTCCAGCTTGTTGCATAGATCGTAATATGCTGTCCCATAGAGAAAACCTCCTTAAAGGAAAGGAGGTTTTCCATTTACTGAAATAAACATTCTTTGATATTTAAGACAAAATTCTCTCTCTTGAAAGGAGCAAGAACAATATTATCACAATTACTTCTGGTTATACCTTCACACCTATCCCTTTTTCCTCAGACTTTCAAAGTCTGAGCACAATTTTTAACCTCCAAAAGAAGTTTTTTACCCGCTCTGTCTAGATTCTCACAATTTTGCGATTTCTGCATAGATAACTGACCTAAGAAACACTTCATTTCCCATTTATAGCGTAATTTTTTATCTTTCTTAAACTCTTCTACACTATAGATTTTTCTTTATAACCAGAAACTCCAAGCCCCATGCAAAGCAGCAATACTGTTATAATGACTTTATTCATGATTTAATTTTCTTCCTTTTTCTCTTCAGTTTTTTGCTCATCATCATGTACAAAGCTTGCCCCAGGCCAATCTCGTGCATGAATCTCACGATACGCTTTGTCTGCGTTTTTACAATTTTGAGAATCTAAACTTCCTGACATCATACATTTCATTGCCCATTCTTCGAGTAATTTTGGATCTTTTTTAAAGTCTGCTATACTGTAAGTTTTTTCACAACCAGCAGTGACAATCCCCACGCAAAGCAATAGTGCTGTTATAATGATCTTGTTCATAAATAAATTCCCCTTTTTTCTTTCAGTTTTGTAAGGTTTGAGCACAATTGCCCCATTAAAGTTACATATTTTGCCAATTGTGTATTTTATTACTCCCTCTCTTCATGCCTCAAATGACCAAGTCTCTTATATCCGATCTGTAAACAATCCGAATTCTTTGAGAACAGATTCTTTTTAGCTTCTCATTTCATTGTGATTGATTTACATAAAACTCGACAAGCCTAAAAATATTGACCCTAAAAAAGCATCTCACATGTCAAGGAAGCTTATATCACCGCCATAAATTGTTTTTGACATAACAGAATAATTTTTTAAAGTTTCCTACACTGTAAATTTTCTGCAACCAACAGTGACAATTTCAGCGCAAAGAAAATGTTGTCATCAATATTTTTTATGATTTTAATTGTTGTCTTGTTGTTTTTCAGTTTTATCGTTCTTTGTGCTATTTTCACGAAGTTTTTTTGCAAGATTTCTATAATGCTCTTGAAAAAGTTCCGTATCAGCTTGTATAATATTTTGACAATTTTTAGTTTCTAAAGCGGATGGTCCCATTTTCTCGCATTTCTTTCCCCATTTTTCCATTAATGTTTTATCTTTCTTAAAGTCTGCTACACTGTAGTTTTTTCACAACCAGTAGTGACAAGCCCCAGGCAAAGCAATAGTGCTGTTATAATGATCTTTTTCATGATTTTACTCCTCTCTTGTTTTATACTTTATTAACGATATCATTGGGGCCACACACCTCTCTATATCGTAATTTTGCGTATAATTTTTCTTTGACAAATACGCACATTTTTAACGCAAATATATTGAATCATAAGAGCCGCTTGCATTTATTAGACTTGCACTTGTAACATTATCAGCACGGCGGTTCTTTGTATTTGAAGTGTTAACACTTCAGCAGAATTCTTGATTTTTTGAAACTCTCAAAAAGCTTTTTTAATCACTTCTTTTTCTCCAAAAACCACTTCATAATGAGAAGTAGCACGAATATCCTATTTAAAATTCGTAATGCCTATATTCATTGCAAATTTCCTGCAATTGAAACAATATATTTTTTAATGAACGGATGGCGCTCTTATTATTTCTCAAACCACCGAGAACACAAACTCCCCTGCGCTTTTTAAATGCCAATAGAAATGTAAAAAAGTAATCTTATATATTCTTATAGAAGAAAAAAATGCTTATATTCTTGCCTACTATTACAGTGGTATTAACTATTTCAGATTATAAATGTAAGAAATACTTTCTATAATATATTCAATGGCTTCTTTTGTTCATTAGGAATAACGTATAGCGCACCAATATCAGTAACTTTTATTTATTTCCCCCCTTATAAATATAAGTATAATTTAATAAAGTGAAGCATTCACGTAGCAGAAAAAAAATAATCAACGCTACTCTTAATTCCATTATTATTGCCTATATTAAGTAAAATAAACAAAAAATAACTTCACATTTAAAATCATTATCAAGACAATTGCTACGAAAAAATAAACTTATCTATCCAGCTGCAATACAGATAACAAAAGCTATTATGATGATCTCATCTTATAAGAAAAAATTTAAAACGGAAAATTTTCATAAGCTCATAGCTATTGAACTGGATGATATAAAACCTGATGAAAAACACCTTAAATGAAGCACCCCTCATGAAAAAAGAGGGGTTTTTATTATTCTTAACTTCGTGTAAAAATAAAAGAGATTATCTTTAGAAAAAAGTCTTCAAACCGACCCAAACTTATTATCATATATCATTTTTTACACTTTTCCGTATTTTCGCGAAAGCAATTCGCGTACCTCATCGGCTATTTTGGTTCCACGACTTGCACAACTTACTTTAATTAACCGATGCAAATTTTCTGGTATATCAATCGTGAGGCGCTTCATACCTCCACTCATGTTCTTTTTGTGGTTTTCCACCCATGCATCAGCCGTTAAAGGAATTGATTTATTGGTTGGCTTCGTGCCAATTTTAATTTTTTTATTCATTGTGCTAACTCCTTGATTTCCGCTGCAATAGCTTCAATCTCTGCAGCTGCAGGGCCTTGCTTATCAACCTCATAAACAGCCTTCCCCTGTGCTGCAGCTTCTGCAAAAATCACGCGCTGCGCAACGCTAGAAGAAAGAACATGCACAGGTTGGTATATGCCAAGAGCTTCGTTCACATCACGCCCTATCGCTGTATTGACTATTTTACGATTAATAACAAAAGCAGATTTAAGATTCTCTTTATAAACGCGTGCTTCATCAATCAGCTTTACAATTCCATCAGCTGCCCAAATATCATAGGGACTAGGCAAAACAGGTATAAGCACCAAATCCGAAGCCATAAGAGCACTACGAACAAGGTCAGTCACACGTGGAGGACCATCGATAATAATATGATCATAACTATGACCAATCTGTGTAATCTCTTTGTGAACCGTTGCTCGCGGTAAACCAATAACTGAAAACAAAGGAGCATCTTCACGCGCAGCAGCCCAATCCAATGCACTTCCTTGCGGATCAACATCAATAAGCAAAACCCGTGCACCAGTACGTGCAAAACTGGCCGCAAGATTCACGCTCAACGTCGTTTTTCCGACACCTCCCTTTTGATTCAAAAGTCCAATGATCATTCATTATGCCTTTTAGCATTACCGTTTTTACGATTGTACAGAAAATAACAAAAGAAGCAAGCTTTCAGCTCCTACAAAACAACTACTTCTCTCATTTTTAGGATAAAAATAACAACCCTCAATTTTATCTTTATAATATTCTTTTAACTTTTAGCATTGAGCAAAAACATTATGAAGATAATATTCTTGAGGATAAGAAAAAATTTAAACAATAGACACGCTCTTCTTTTCTACCCTAAAATAAAGATTTTTTAATCCATGTCGATCTGTAAACAATGCTCTGTCAATAATTCAGCTTCTTATTTTGCGCCTGCCATTTGAGCTTCTTCCTTCATGTGATCCACTTAATACAACTCTATAAACAAGCTCCACTCTGAATATACAACAAACTATAAGGAGAATTCATTGTTTTACACATTGAGTGAGAGAGCCAAAATCAGGAAGATTCCCTCATTTCATACCTCTTATATGAATCACTTGCTTGCACATCACAAGCAGAACTAGCATATGAGCAAAAAACACTGAAAAGAAAGGACTAAAAATGCTTCTTATGCAGAATCTCCAATACCAAGAACTATTATAATATTAGGGGCTAGCAAAGTGTATGATAGTGTCGGCTTGTACCTTTTCTTGAACTAAAGAAGGAGTACACAATGAATTTTATACTCTTTGACTCTTGACAGAGTAAAATGGTCTTAAGAAAAATAAGGATACCTCTAGCAAACGTGTAAACAAGCAATACAATGAAATGTCTATGCTTAGTAAACACAATAGATTATCCATAAAAACCACACAGCAGTCTTTCATAAGGTCGCATAACGAACATGTTGCGGAATGAGATATTTTGCACCTTACAGCTCATTTTTCCCAAAGAGATCTCCTCGACAAAAAGAATATTTTTGTTAAGATGCCATTGAAAAACTTACCTTCATCATGTTTTTTATATACCAGAGAGTATCGTGAAGATCGTGCAATTGAGAATAAAAAATGAATTTACAACAAATTGAACCGGATATTTTCATCAGTGCCCAAATTAGTATAGAAAATATCAAAACATTGGCACAAGCTGGTTTTAAAACAATTGTCTGTAACCGCCCTGATCACGAGGAGCCTCATCAACCTGATTTTTTGAGCATTAAAACAGTCGCAAATGAATATGGCATAAAAGCCTATCACATTCCCATTTCTCTTCCAACTATAGAAAAGTCAGCTATTGAAACCATGCAAACAATTTTAAAAACAGCCTCTCTCCCTCTTCTTGCCTATTGTCATCACGGAGCACGCTCGCTGCATCTTTATCGTTTAGCGCGTCTTTAGACAGAGATTTTGCACACTTCCTCCTCGTTCTAAAAGATGAAGATTCTTAAATTCACACCGATTTTTAAAAAAATAATCTGTAAATAATCTTTGTCTAGTGCCTTTCCCTTAGCTTGCCACTTAACGTGATTCACTTCATAAAATTCTACAAACAAGCTTTGCTCTTCAATATACAACAAACATGCACACTCGAAGCCATAAAAATGCATGCAAATTCATATGATGATCAAGGAAATATTAATTTTTACTTCACCTGTCATCATGGCTTTACCTTCTTTTTCTCTTCCTTTACCAATATACCTCATTCGTACGCCACAGACACCTAAAACTACAGTACAAACTACTAAGAAAAATTGACATTGCGTATCAAAGGCGTGCAAGGCATTGATTTATAATGATAATTCACTGTTTTGTATATTGAATGAGAGTCTCGAATAACCTAAGATTCTCTCATTTCAAACCTGCTTATCTTTAATCAATCAAAACCACTCATTTGCACATCACAAGCGGGATGAATGTGTGGATCAAATTTGTATAAGAAAGGATTTAAAATGACACTTATGAACCGTCTTAATGCAAGGGCTGTCGCAACATTGGGGGCTGGCAAATATAACGATGGTGCCGGCTTGCTACTTCATAAGCGTAAAGATGGAGGTGCTCAATGGATTTTACGGTATACCCTTCACGGGCATCGTCGTGAAATGGGAGTTAGGTGCCTTGAGAGATGTTTCTTTAAAACAAGCCCGTGAATTGGCAACTGGGTGGCGTTCTATTTTACGTGAAGGGCGTGACCCTATTCAAGAACGTGAAAAACAAAAACGTGAAGCAATGCGTAATCTCCATTACTTAAAAGATATTGCCGTAGATGCTTTTGAAAGTCGTAAAGCTGAATTAAAAGGGGATGGTAAGAATGGACATTGGTTTTTACCTTTAAAACTCCATATTTTACCAAAATTAGGCTGTCTGCCGGTTTCTGAGATTACACAAACAGAGATACGCAACACGCTTGCCCCTATTTGGCATACAAA
>NZ_JBHIQG010000096.1:0-7548 GCF_042196425.1 Bartonella sp. AD328YNZD
TAAAGCTTTAATGCGGTGTAAAGTCACACCGTTAACAACGCGGTTTTCATTAGTAAGTTCATATTTTTTTGCAGGCTGTTGTTTATTAACAGATGCAGTTTCATTTGAAATGGAAGAGATAACGGGGGTGTTTTTTGAATTTGTCATATTTAAAACCTATCTGTTTAAAAGTTTGTTATTGACAGCCCATAAGGGCGCCGGGCGCTAACAAACACGGCAGATAGTCCGTTGCTATGCTTTTCCCTCGCGAAGGGTATTGTATAACATAGCTACACCCGACATAATCATCATATATGCTAACAAAAGCATAAAAGATAGTCAGTTTTTATAACAGGATTAGGTTTATCGTAACCTCTTCGCTATCTGTTTTAGTGTTTGTTAATCACTTGATTATTTATATAACAAAATACGTATTTATTGTCAAATAATACTTTATCTTTTTTGATATTTTTTTGTATTTTTTAAATACGTTATGTATTGATAATATCTTATGCCTATTAATTGCTTCTTTTATATTTATGTGCTTTTAAAGCTATATTACGGTCTTTGTGAAACGACTGCGTATTTTTTGAATCTATACATTTATAATATTTAGAAACGCTCTCATAATGCATATTTTAAACTTTATAACCTATCAATTTTGTCACTAAATGAATTTTAATTTTTTTGTGAATTTTGTTTATAAGGGGCTCTAATTTAAACAACCTTAATATGCACCGCGCTCTTATAACCAACGCATTCATTTGCATTTTTGCTTTATTCAAATAAAGCTACTGTTTTTACGCATTCTTTATAACTGTTATATGTTTTATAGCCATGGCATCATTTTTCATTTTCATAAGAGAAGCGATAAATAGAATAATTGTGATTTATTGCTTGTTATGAAAATATCTAAAGAGAGATTGATAATTATAGAGATCAGTAAAATCCCTTTTAATAGGCTTTTGTCAGTTGTGTCAGCTTTGTCAGTTCTTTTTAGACCCTCTATTATTTTTTTTAAATGAGAGAAAATTAAAAACATTATATTTCAATAGGTTATAATTTTAATGATGCAACCTTTATTAAAAGACAACGCATAAATTCAATTCATAATATATATTTGTCAGTTATGTGTCAGTAAATTGAACCGACAAAATAGATTATTTTAGTGAGTGATTAAAATGTGCTTTATGAAAAGCATATGCTCCTTTAAAGCCTTTCAAAAGATAGTTTGTAACTCATATGAAATACTATCAAGACCATTATGGTTATGAGTTTTGGAGGTTTAGGGGTTTTTGGAGGTGCTTTTTACGCCCCTTTTATATATTTTTTTCAATAAAAAATAAAAATTATTATATTTCAATGCGTTAATGATCTAAATAAACAACCTATATTAAACACAAAACATAAATACAACCTTTAATATATATTTAAGAGGGTTTTGTAGGTGTTTTGGGGGTTTTAAGAACCTACAAAACCTATAAGTAATATAAGAAAATGAATATACATAGCTCTCTTTAAATAAAGCTATCATTTTAGATTACGGTATAATCTTTTAAAGGCAATGTAAAAAAATCTAATTCACTTTAGATAGGGTTTCTTAAAAGTCTTAAAGCAATCCAAATAAGAGTATCTAAAAGTGCAAGTTTCTTCTTTTTAGAATAACGCATATAAACTGTCTTTTTGAGATTGTATCTAATCAACTTAACAAGAGAGGTATAGATTATGGTTATAAGCTCTATACCCCTTGTGAATTTAGCATACCCATTATGTGAGCATGCTTTATAAGTTATTCAGTTTCTCTTATTTCCAATTTTGGTAGTTTTTTTACGATTTTCATTGTTTCTAAACTTACGGTAATAACCTTTTGAAATAACTCTATAGGGTAGGCAGGATTGCCAATGGTTTCAACAGCATAGCGATTGGCATCATTGACAATGCCGCTCTTTTTATCGGTCTTTACACATTGACGCCCCATAACCCATTCAAGAGCGGGTTTACCATTGACGATATACTCATAAGCTTCAAGAGGGATATCCGTCATGATGATATTGCTATTGTAGATAACAGTGGTTTTATCTTTCTCTTTACCTGCTTTTGCGAATTTCATTTCAGTTACATAATAGAATTTTTCGGGATTAGAGATGTCAGTTAATTTTGGATTACCCTTTTTAAAGGTCACGGGATAAGGTTCTACAGTTTCATAATTCACGTGCAAATGACCCAATTCACGTCCTGCTGTCACAAATTTCCAAAAATCTTCAGCATTCTTTACACAAGGGATACGAGGCAATTCTTTAGAGAGGTTATCAGCATAACGAGCACGGTAATCTTCCGAATGCAAAAGACCATAAACGTAATAGAACAAATCATCTTTAGTGATTATTTCATTCGGATAAGCAGCTTTAAAATGTGCTAATCCTTCATCAGTAATGGCATCACGCCTCTGTAAACCAGCTGTTTTACTTTCTTCTGTAGAAATTAAAAATAAATGGGATTGTTTTTCATTTTTACTTTTTGAAACCGTATCATCTTTGTAAATATAGCGTGGAAAGCATTGACCTGTATCTATTACACTCACATCAGGTACATTTTTAGACATCAAGATAGAAAATCCACTTCTTGCTCCTACAGAAGAAACTTGTATCACTTTATTTTCAACCGCTTTTTCTATAGGAAATATCCGCGGCATTTGGTAAACCATATCATTGAAGGTACGATTATAATAAAGCCATCGTTGTGTAAAAGGACGATACAGACTTGGTATGAGGCATGTCTCTTCAAATTCAAAAAACTTTCCTTTTGTCAACTCTTGTTTAAGTCCACGGCTCCAACTTATCTTACTTTCATCTGAATTTACAAAATTATTTACAACATTGGTATGTATTTTACGGTCAGTGTGTGCATAAGTATCATTAAAACGTTCCACTTCACTGTTATAGAAGGCAATCATATTACTCATGTTTTTCGCTAGAGCTTCAGGGCTTGAGTTGTATGTCCAAGCATCACGACTCGTCATAATACCGCGAGAAAAATTTTCAAACAGCTTTTTACCATGACTTTTCTTATCACCTAGGGCTAGGAATGTTTTGAAACTCTCATCACGTTGATTTATCCAATCACCATGTTCATCCGGCGTGATTATTTGCCAACTTTGTTCACGTGTAATGCCATCAATACTACCAAAGTATTCAAGAGCTGTAAGTTTTTCTTTTGTCGTGAAATTATTACCAATATCATGATAGTAAATTTTACAATCTCCAGAAGCATTGGGATTTTTGATAAATAGCGTTACCGCAATACCCGTCATACTACCATTGCCGAAAATATTTTCACCTTCTTGAGCAACTCCATTGCTTAACATATTTTTGCGAAGATCCCCCCGTAAATTAAGCACATAAATACTCGTAAACTCTTTGGCTAAAGATTTTCGTAAGCTATCCATTGTTGGCTTTTCTATGTAACCAGAACCAGAAACAAAGCCTATTACCCCAGCATTACTAATACGGTCACTTGCCCAACGAATGGCACGGATATAGCTGTCATAAAGTGCTCGTATATTCGTTACTTTCGATTGAGCAGCATAAGTTTTACGGATACGTTCATCTAATATGGGATAAGGACTGTTCTTTGCATTATCATTTTCGCTTTTTTGCCCCACGGAATAAGGAGGATTGCCGAAGATAACTTCAATATTGAGGTTTTTCTGAAGTTCTAAATATTCACTGTTTTCCTCTAGTAAACCTTTCATCAGATCTTGCTTTTCAAGCATTCGAAACGTATCGGTTAAGCCAATATGCTTGAAAGGAATATACTCTCTTTTCTTCAAACTATGATAAGTCGATTCAATGTTAATGGCTGCTATGTAATAAGCCAGTAAAACAATCTCATTGGCATGGATATCATGACGGAACTTATATTCCATATCCTCTGGTTTTATGAGATTTGATTGTAAAAGCCTTGTGATAAAGGTACCCGTTCCAGTGAAAGGGTCAAGAATAGAGACATCCCGTGACCCCAAGCTTTTTCCAAACTCATTACGCAACACATCATCAACAGAATGAATGATAAAATCGACAACCTCAACGGGGGTATAAACAATGCCAAGCCTATCCGTTGTCTTCTTAAAAGCTTTGGTAAAAAAATCTTCGTAAAGTTTGATAATAAGATTTTGTCTTGCCTGTGGTTCTGTAATGCCAGAGGCACGGAACTTTACGCTGTCATAAAACTCTTGTAATTCTTTGGATTCTTCCTCAATATTGGTTTTATCGAGTTCTGTTAAGATTTTTTCCATTGCTTGCGAAATGGCATTGTTTTGCACAAATTCATTGCCCTCAAACAAAGCTTCAAACACGGGGCGCGTTACAAGATGTTGCGCTAACATCTCAATCGCTTCTTCTTGCTTTATCTCACTGTTTAAGTTGTTTTTTAATTCCTTATAAAACGCATCAAAGGCATGATAAGCTCCGCTTGTTTGATCAGAAAGCAGAGTTTGAAGGCGTGTGATATGGTTTTGTGCAATCTCAGCAACATTGTTCGCCCAAATGCCCCAATAATCACTCATAGTAGATTTTTTAACAATCAGTGTTTTGAGAGCATTGGGAAACTCAACAAAAAAGGGTAATCTTCCTGTTACGCTATGACTATGTTGCGGTTCATGAGCTTGTGTCCCAATACAAAGTCCGGATTTTTCTGATTTTTCGTGGAGCGGGATTTCGTCAATAACCGTGGTGACATTCTCTAATTCGGTCTTTTTAGAAACTGTAACAATGTCGATGATAGAGCTTACGTCTTGCCCTAAGACCATCTGGTTAAGGGTTTTACTAAAATTCTCATCATGGGCAAGCAAAGCATTGAGAACTTGCCAGACAACACTGTATCTCTTATTGTTTTTTAATGCCTCTTCTGGTGAAACACCAGCAGGAACACCAACCGGCAAAATGATATAGCCCATCTTTTTGCCTTTTGCACGACGCATCACACGTCCTACCGCCTGTATCACATCCACTTGGCTTTTACGCGGGTGTAAAAACATAACCGCATCAAGGGAAGGAACATCAACACCTTCTGAAAGGCATCTTACATTGGTTAATATACGGCAGACATTCTCACCCGCATCTTCTTTTAACCAATCAAGTTTTATCGTACGGTTTTTGGCACCAGATTTTCCATTAATATGATCTGCTTGACAGTTAAGAAGGGGAATATTTTTATGGTTTTCATGAAGATTACGTAAATCTTTCTTAACTTCTTCATTGTTGAATGTTCTACATATGCGTTCAGAAGTATCAATATCTCTACAAAAAGCCAAAGCCCGATGCATGGGTCTTGTATCATCCCCAAGATCAATTTTCAGATCCATTTTGGTAAGAGCTTGATAACAACCCATGATCTTTGTTCTATCATCAAGAATAAGTTCATAATTCTTATCTGTCATCAGATGCTGGATAGATTTACTCACTTCTCCTTCATCAACACCTAAAACGATAATCTTGTAAGGCGTTAAAAGTCCATTTTTTACAGCATGGGAGAAACTATAAGAATAAAGGATTTTTCCATAAAGCTCTTCATCATCCATAGAAGCCAGAACAGCATCAATCTCATTAGCTTGTTTTTTGGCATTATCACTAAAGATACGAGGTGTTGCTGTCATATACAGACGTTTCTTGCCCCGAATAAGGCTATTATTATGAACCTTGATAAACTCAGATTCACTCTTGTCTGTTCCTAACACAGCTCCAGTGGTACGGTGTGCTTCATCACAAATGATCAGATCAAATTCGGGTAAATCATACTTTTTTTGCGCATCCGAAATCACTTGTATCGAATGGTAGGTAGCAAAGACCACTGTCATGGCATCAGGAGAAACCTTATTGGCTTTTTCTCCAAGCTTTTGAGAATCTGTTGTTGCTGGTAGAGCGAGATCCGAGACATCGAGTTCGGCAGCATCATCTTGGGCTTTACGACGCTTGCCAACTTGTGTATCAGAACACACCGCAAAGGAACGCAAGGGTATCTCTGTATCTGCTGTCCATTCTCTTATTGTTTGTGACATTAAAGAAAGAGAGGGGACAAGGAATAAAACATGTTTACCTTGACCAGCAAGAGCTTCTGCTATCTTCAGACTGGTAAAGGTCTTTCCCGTTCCACACGCCATAATCAGCTTGCCACGGTCTGCTTCTTGTAAACCGTCACAAACAGCTTTAAGCGCTTCTTGTTGATGATCTAAAAGCTTTTTTGGTTCTTTTTTCTTAAGAGTAGCTTCCCCTTTGCTTTCAAAGGTTGACCAATCTATTTGACTGTTTTCCAGATCAAAAAGATTAATCCGTTGAATGCGGACTCCTTGTCCTTCACAGGTGAGATCGGCATTGTTACTCCAATTACCTTCGGTGCTATCAACCAGAATACGGCGTGTGAAGATCTTTTTTCCCGAGGCAGCAATAAAGCTATCAATATCTTCTTTCTTGATCTGATGATTTGCACTATAAAACTTACATTGAATAGCGGCATATCCTTCTTCATCACGAATTTTAGCAACCAGATCAATGCCAATATCACGCCCATCTTCCCCATGCTCTTTTGCCCATTCACAATAGGTTTGAACCTTTTCGTATTCTTGGCATTGTAGAGGGTCTTGCGTCAAATAAGCAATTACAAACTTTTCAAAAGAAGTTCCTCTATCGCGCGCACTTTCTGTATGATCACGGTAGGATTGTAACAGAGAGCGTAATGTCAGTGGTTTGTTATGAGATTGAAGCATTTATAATAAAACCCCACCGCTTTATAAGCGTTGATCTATCGGTGTCAAAAAACTTTAAATAGAATTTGCTAGATCTATTTAAAACAAATAGCAATAATAAAATAAAAAAAGGGCACTAAAGACCCACAACCTGCTTAAAAAGAAATTTTATTAAAGGCTACTTATCCACAGCCTATGACATGAGGTAAAATCAGCAAAATAGTGAAATTTGCTGTTCGTTTCACGTATTCATAAAGACAAATGAACTATGTGCTTTGATAGGTTTTATAGATAGGTTTTGAAGATTTCTCAAACCTTCAAAACCTCTAAAACTCATAGATGAGGCGTCCTTTGAAGGTTCATTCTATGAATGCAAGGGGATATGGTTGAGCAAATTTATCCTTTATATTTATGGGGATATTGATGTATTAACCATTGACGGGATAAACAGTTTTGTTTAGAGGTTTCTTTATATAAATGTGGGGGAGAGATCTTCAGCAGTTAAAATAAAGCAGGGTTTTGGTGCGGATTGTTTTTGAATACAGAGATGGGCCCTGTTATTAGAAATCTTCATAGGATAATACCCATTTTGAATGGTGTTATCAAAGGTTCATGAAGTTCTTTTAAAGAGTGCTTCATGAATAGTGCAAAGCGGGGGCAGTCTGTATTGTTTTGTGTATTTTTACGCCAAAGTTCTCTTTTGAGAATTTTTCGTGCCATTGTTGTTTTCTTTGGCTTGTTTGCAGGTGTAAGTGTTTATGCGCGCTCCTCAGCTATTTTTCATTCCCCAACCGATAATTTTTCTCGTAGGTATTCAGAAAAGCAGCAAT
>NZ_JBHIQG010000097.1:0-7546 GCF_042196425.1 Bartonella sp. AD328YNZD
TAAATGGCAGGGATTTCTTGGTTGTCGGGAAATGTAAATGTTGTTGTTTTGCCATTGTCATAAACAGAGGAGGGTTCAAGAGTGATAGAGCCTTGAGCGGTGTAAGCCCAATTGCGTGGTCCATAGGTTTCAGAAGCGTTGAAGATACCATCAATCTGTTGGGATTGTTTTTTTTCTTGTCGCATAAGGGCTGCAAGTCTTCTTTGTTCTGCTTCCTCTTGTGGGTAGCGGAATTTCACAAGGAAATATGTTTCTTGTCCAGAGGAAATTTCTCCATCTTTAATGATGAGTTCAAATTGATAAGAGCGCTTTGAGCCATCAAGCTTTGTGGTGACGACTTGGAGATTGGTAATGGGTTGGACTTCTCTTGCCTTTAGAAAAAGAATATTGCCAGCGGGTGCAACTTCCCATGCAACGCTGTTGCCAATCGCTACATGAGCAATTTCTTCATTGGCAGAAAATTCTATTTGTACGGATGAGCGTATGGAGCCAATAATTTTAGTGACATTATAAGCATCATAATTAATAAAGCGAATGCGGCTATCGTTGGGCGCGCGGGTGGGAAAAACACTGGCATGGCTCAAGGCTATAGGAGAAAGGGTAATAGCGATGTTAAGAATGAGAAAAAGAAATTTTTTTTTCATGATCAGTTGACCACTTCCGGATCGGTTCTATATTCATTAACAATAAACCCTAGAGGATTTATTAAACGGTTTTGGACAGAGATAGGGGCATTGATATATTCAAAGGTAAGTGTTGAGACCCAGTGTGTGATAAATTCTTTGTTGTTCTCGTTATCACGGACGGTTTTATAATAGCGTACCTGTGCGACATCATCATTGATAAAGGAGATTGATTTTATTGTTATTGTAACGGCGGCATGTTTATAGAGAATTTGAGGGCTTTGGGGGTTTCTTGCTCCATACCAGCTGGCGAATCTTTGCTGTTCTTCAGAAGAAGAAAGAAGAGAGACGGTTTGGAAATTATGCTGTGTTTCTTCTGTGGTGAAACCTTCACGGCAGCGGACGTATTTTGCGGCGAAGTAGCGTGTGATGGCTTCGTCGACGTTTGTGGGACCTTCTTTTAAGGCTTCTACGACTTCAACAATGCCGGTTGAATTGTCGACGCGAATGACAAAGGGTTCCACGGTTTTAAGGGGCGTGAGGGTGATGACCGCGAGAGAAGACATTATTGCAACAGCAACCGCGATGCCGGCAATGGTAAGGGAGACGCGGGTGGTGCGGCGTGAAGCGAGCATGCGGTCTTGATCAAACGAGCGCGCTTCGGCAATATATTGTTCTACGTCTTTTTCTTTCATGCCTTTTTTCCGCAGTCTTTGTAGGATTTTATTTCTTCATCCGTTAATTTTTGTGTGAGAAGCATTTCCAATTTGCCCTCTTTCATGGGGGAGGGTGTGTTGTTACTGATGATGATGGGCGTGGGCGTGGGGTTTTTCCCTTCCCAATTCCACATCGATTTGTTGAGTGGACGTTTAGAATATCCATCACATTTTGGCAGCGACTTCAGCGTGTTTGGTGAAGACATACAGCCACTGAGAAAGAGAAATGGTAAGATGACCCCAATTTTTTTTAATTCCCGCATTTGAACTTAGGCCTTTGCTAATAGTGATGCTAATTTTTTTGCACCGTTCGTTATCGTTTTAGCTCCTCCTGAGCCTGTAAGGGAGGCCCCCCCAGAGGCTAAAGCGGAAGCCATGCTAGGTAAATTGAAGAAAAGAAAAATACCACCAAGGCCAACCACCATAAATGCGCCATAGGAAAACATGATATCTACAATGTTTGTTGTAAAGATTTTCAGTGCAAGTTTGATATACATACCACCAAGCAAGATGACTAATATCTGAAGTATGATGAAGTTTGCAACTTGTCCTAACCATGCCTCTGTAAAACGCCTTGTTGAGGAAAACATAGAGAGGCTTATGAAGAGCGGTCCCACTGATAAGACGAGAAATAAACCCAGCTTAGCAAACATTGTGACGTAAAAACCAATTATGCAAAAAACAGCAGCAATCACGTAACAGGCAAAACCAACTATCCAAGCAACAAGATACGCACCCAATGCAAGCCATGATGCAGATTTTGCTTCATCAAAAACATGTGCAACAGCTTTGTTTAACATATCGTCCCATATATTTTTATCTGAGTGTATTGTACCTTGTGTGGCGTGTGCAATGGCATTAGGCAGAGCCTCAAAAAATATATTACCGACCCACTCATTATAAAGAGCAGCATTAGTGGCAAGCGAAACAATGATGCCAAGTTTGAAAGCTGTCGTTATAAATTCCCATAAGGGCATAGAAGAACGCCCTGAGATGATATTGTACCCTATAAATATAATGTAGATTGTACAAGATGCTTTAAGCGGAGCACTTAAACCCAATGAAAGGCTTTTAATGGAGTCAGTCATTATTTCCATAATAGGATTCGTTAACATATTTTCTGCCGTGGTAAAGAAATCTATTTTTTCGAATGCCATTGCACGTCCATTCTATCTAATTTTTGCAAATATGATCATTTCTGATTCAATTATTATCGTTGTTCTGTTTAGCTTTAGCGCGTTCTTCTGCTTCTCTTTCGGCTTGTTCTTTTGCTTTTTCTTCAGCTTTCCATTTTTCTAGTTCAGCTTCTTTTTTTGCTATTTCGGCTTGCCTTCTTTCATGTTCAGCTCGCATTTCGGCTTCAAATTCTTCCTGCGCTTTACGCATGTTTTCGTTGTGTTCCCTAATTCTCTCTTCAGCTTTTGCTTCATATTCCTTTTGAAGTTCAAGTTGTGCTAATCTTAGGTTTTCACAATTTTTTGAAGTTCCTGCAAATCCACATTTCGCATTCCACTCTCCCATCAATTTTTTATCTTTTTTAAATTCTGCAACGCTATAGGTTTTTTCACATCCAGCAGCGATAATTCCAGTGCAAAGCAGTAATGTCGTTATGAGAACTTTATTCATCAATATTTCCCCTTCTTTCTTTCAGTTTTACAAGGTTTGAGCACAATCTTTAAATTCTGCTTGTGTTATCGGTTGTTTTACAACCAGTGATGATAAATCTAGGGCACAGACATATTGTTGCCATAAATATAGAGTGCACGAAGCTTTTTAAGTTGAGCAGCTAAAGCACAATAGTGATATGAAAGGGTTTTATCCATTGTCTCTGTAAGGGGATCCATCAACATATTGTCTATCTTAGTGAATATGCCTTTGCTTTCTACTGCCATTGAGATGCTCCGCTATTCGTTGTGTATTTTTATAATTTAATCATTATTTTGTTGTTGTTCAGCTCGTTCTTTAGCTTCTCTTTCGGCTTTTTCTTCAGCGTTTCTTTTTTCCATTTCAGCTTTTAGTTTTTTTATTTCAGCTTGCCTTGCTTGATGTTGAGCTTCCATTGCGGCTTCATATCTTTCCATCGCTTTACGATCTTCTTCTTTGCGTTCACGTGCTCTTTCTTCAGCTTTTGCTTCATATTCCTTTTCAAGTTCAAGTTGTGCTAATCTTAGGTTTTCACAATTTTTTGCAGTTCCTGCGAATCCACATTTAGCATTCCACTCTTCCATCAATTTTTTATCTTTTTTAAATTCTGCAACACTATAGGTTTTTTCACATCCAGCAGCGATAATTCCAGTGCAAAGCAGCAATGTTGTTATGAGAAGTTTATTCATCGATATTTCCCCTTTTTCCTTTCAGTTTTACAAGTTTTGAGCACAATCTTTAAATTCTGCTTGTGTTATCGGTTTTTATAACCAGTGATGATAAATCTAGGGCAGAGACATAATCTTGCCATAAATCTATTGTATAGTCTGTAAGGTTCTTTAAGTTGAGCAGCTAAAGCGCAATAGATGTTATCCATTGTTTTTGTAATGGGATTTATTAACATATTGTCGATATAAGAAAATACGCCTTTGGTTACTATTGCCATTTAGATACTTCGCTATTCGTTGTGTATTTTTATAATTTAATTATTATTTTGTTCTTTTGCTTTTTGTTCTTCCTCAGTACGCTCTTTTATCCCAAATGTAGAGTTCCATATTTCTTTAGCTTTTGCCTGACGTTCTTTTTCAAGTTCTAAAAATGCTAACCGCATGTTTTCACAATTTTTTGAAGTTCCTGCAAATCCACATTTAGCATCCCATTCTAGGCGTAATTTTTCATCTTTTTTAAATTCTGCTACACTGTGAGTTTTTTCACATCCAGCTGTGATGAGCCCTGTGCAAAGTAGTAATGTTGTTATGAGAACTTTATTCATCAATATTCCCCCTTTTTCCTTTCAGTTTTTAAAGTTTGAGCACAATCTTTAAATTCTGCTTGTGTTATCGGTTTTTATAACCAGTGATGATAAATTTAGGGCACAGACATATTGTTGCCATAAATATAGAGTGCACGAAGCTTTTTAAGTTGAGCAGCTAAAGCGCAATAAGAGATGTGTAATGGCGTTATCCATTATTTTTGTAAGGGGATCCATCAACATATTGTCGATATCAGTAAATACACTTCTGGTTTCTATTGCCATTGAGATGCTCCGCTCTTCATCGTGTTTTTTATAATTTAATCATTATTTTGTTGTTGTTCAGCTCGTTCTTTTGCTTCTTGTTCGGCTTTAGCTCGTTTTTTAGCTTCAAATTCAGCTTTCCATTTATTATACTCAGCTTTTTGTTTCGCCAGAAGCGCATCCATACCTTTCTTACGCTCTTCTGCCGCTTCACGAGCTCTTTCTTCATTTTGTGCCTGACGTTCTTTCTCAAGCTCTAAAAATGCTAACCGCATGTTTTCACAATTTTTTGAAGTCCCTGCGAATCCACATTTAGCATCCCACTCTAAGCGTAAATTTTTATCTTTTTTAAATTCTGCTACACTGTGGGTTTTTTCACATCCAGCAGTGATGAGCCCTGTGCAAAGTAGCAATGTTGTTATGAGAACTTTATTCATAGATATTTCCCATTCTTTCTTTCAGTTTTTAAAGTTTGAGCACAATCTTTAAATTATGCTTGTGTTATCGGTTTTTTATAACCATTGATGATAAATCAAGAGCACAGACATAATGTTGCCATAAATATAGAGTGCACGAAGCTCTTTAAGTTGAGCAGCTAAAGCGCAATAAGAGATTCAAGAGTGAATCGCTGTCTATACGAGGATATTTGCTTTTTATTGCCATTGAGATGCTCCACTCTTTATTATGTCTTAATGGTTATTTTGTTGTTCTTCTGCCGCGCGCTCTTCTGCTTCTCGTTCTTCTTCAGCGCGTTCTTTTGCTTTTTGTTCAGCTCGGAATTTTTCATTCTCAGCTCTCATTTTTTTAATTCTGGCTCTCATTTCAGCTTCGGAATCTCTAATCATTTTTTGAAACTTTTCATCATCTTCACGCTCTCTTTCTGCTGCTTTTGCTTCATATTCTTTCTGAAGTTCTAAAAATGCTAACCGCATGTTTTCACAATTTTTTGAAGTTCCTGCAAATCCACATCTAGCATCCCACTCTAAGCGTAATTTTTCATCTTTTTTAAATTCTGCGACGCTATGGGTTTTTTCACATCCAGCGGTGATGAGCCCTGTGCAAAGTAGCAATGTTGTTATGAGAATTTTATTCATGATTAATGACTGTCCTGTTGTTGTTTTGCTTTAGCGCGCTCTTCTGCTTCTCTTTCGGCTTGTTCTTTTGCTTTTTCTTCAGCTTGTCTTTTTTCTATTTCAGCTTCTTTTTTTGCTATTTCAGCTTTCCATTTTTCATGTCTAGCTCGCAGCTCGGCTCGATATTCTTCTAGCGCTTTACGATCTTCTTCTTCGCGTTCACGCGCTCTTTCTTCAGCTTTTGCTTCATATTCCTTTTGAAGTTCAAGTTGTGCTAATCTTAAGTTTTCACAATTTTTTGCAGTTCCTGCGAATCCACATTTAGCATTCCACTCTTCCATCAATTTTTTATCTTTTTTAAATTCTTCTACGCTGTAGGTTTTTTCACATCCAGCCGTGATGAGCCCTGTGCAAAGTAGCAATGTTGTTATGAGAACTTTATTCATGATTAATGACTGTCCTGTTGTTGTTTTGCTTTAGCGCGCTCTTCTGCTTCTCGTTCGGCTTGTTCTCTTGCTTTTTTTTCAGCTTCCCATTCTTCTTCAGCCTTTTTCCTGCGTTCTGCCGCAAGTTCGTGATCGGCTACTCTTACGTTTTCACAATTTTTTGAAGTTCCTGACCATCCACATCTCACAGCCCATTCTTCAAATAATTTTTTATCTTTTTTAAATTCTTCTACGCTGTAGGTTTTTTCACATCCAGCCGTGATGAGCCCTGTGCAAAGTAGCAATGTTGTTATGATGATCTTGTTCATGTTCAAGCCCCTCTTTTTTCTCGTTTATTGACCACGCAGTTTTTTGGCATAATCTGCATATCGCGCTGCAAATTCTTCGTAAGCTCGTTGTTCGGCAGCTTTGTACTCCGCTTGTTGAATCATCGCGGCGGCTTGCATTTGGAGAACTTGTGTTTGGAGTTTTGCTTGTATCGCTGATAATTGTGCTTGAATGCCTTGAATTTTACCCGCATCTTTAGTACTTCCAAGTTCGTCAAGGAGCTTGTTAATGGTTTTTTGTGTTTCACTGGCTTCTTCGTAGACATCTTGGCCTTTTGCCGCTTGTCCTATCGTGTTCTGTTCGGCTTTTTTCACTTCCTGTGCGTAAAAAGCATCTGCTGCCTCTTTTGATCCAGCGCCGCCTGAGGGCTCTTTGTATAAGAGTTCTTCTTGCCATTTTTGCGTGTTTTTGCTGCCACCACCGCCGCCGCCACCGCTGCCACCGCCGCCACTGCCCATCGATTGTTGAAAGTGGTTAAAGTCAGAAGGCAGGGCGCCACTGCTCCCTTGCTTGTTAAACATGTCTTTCAATTCAGAGATGTCAGGCTTGACATTTAAGGATTTAGAGAGATCTTGCAATTGTTTAAGCTGACCTTTCAATTGATCAAGCTGTTGTTTGCCTTGTTCGAACTGCTTTAATGCTTGTTTATATTGATCAGCCAATTTTGCAGCAGCTGTGGGATCAAATACCACGATGGCAAAGGCATTTGTTTGAAAGCCAAATGAAGCTGCATAGACGGCTGTTGCCAATAAAAGTTTTTTCATTGTTTTGACCTTTCTTGGAAAATAGGAAGCCATTTTTCTGGAGATTGTCCAACTTCATCCATAATGGTCTCTAAAAGTTCAATGTTCTTGGTGGTGCCACTTAAAATGGCTATTTCATCATCAAAGCCCCGTAAGTTCAGTTCTGCGACAACTGAACTTTGTCCTTGCTTGATGAGAAAACGCCGTGACTCACGGCTTAATTCTGCTTGTATCAGGTTAAATTCTCTGTCCGATAATTTAAAACCTTCTACATAATCCCCATGATTGCCCTTCTGGTTGGGAAAATAAATCTGTGTTGGGCATTGCTCTATAATGGTGTGCGCAATGGTTGAATTAATCGCATCTTTGGGAGATTGCGTCGCAAACAACATCAAACCATTTTGTTTACGAATAGTCTTCAGCCTGTCTTGCGCAAAGGCTTTAAAGGAATCATCCTC
>NZ_JBHIQG010000098.1:0-7528 GCF_042196425.1 Bartonella sp. AD328YNZD
CCCACTGATACGGCCATAGTAAAAAACTTAAGATATAATCTTTAACAAAAAAACACATCATAAAAGTGATCAAAAATGCAACCAAGGCAGCAATAATGCGCTGACGAAGTTCAATTAAATGTTCTATAAGTGTTGCCATATGGGCATCAACTTCATCTTTCTTAACATTCATGATACATCTTCTTTATCTTTAGAAGCGATAGATACTGTCGTATCTTTATTGGTTACGTTTTGATCGCATTCCAAAATTTCTTTATCTTTTTTTGATTTATAGTGTGTTTCCTTAACATCCCAATTATCGTGGATATCCTCTAATATATTTTGAGTGGGATCAAAAGTTTCTGCCAACTTCTTACTTGAATCGCTAATATCCGAACATACTTTTTGCAAATCATCGCGCTCGATTTGTTTTATTAAATTATCAAACTGATGACGAAGTTCATTTGCTGTTGAATACACATACGCTCTTATCTTTGCTACTGTCTTTAATATTTTAGGTAAGTCTTTTGGTCCAACGACAATGATGAGAACAAGTAAGATTACGATAAACTCTGGTCCGTCAATCCCAAACATCTCTTAATTCGACTTTCTCATCAAAAAATATTGCACAATGATGATTGCGTTTTTGTTACTGTTTTTTAGCAACAGATGTTTTGCGTTTTTTAGAAGCAGAAGAAACCTTTCTGCGCACTGTTGCATGTTTTACCGATAACGGCTGAGATTGTTGAGATTCTACATCAATCATTTGGGAAGTAGGAGCCATTTCAACTTTATCCTCAATGCTATCATCTTCTTCCTTCATATTTTTTTTGAAGGCTTTAATTCCTTTAGCAACATCGCCCATTAATTCAGAAATTTTACCGCGACCGAAAAGCACAAAGATAATCAATAAAATTATAATTAAATGCGTTGGTGAAAAAATATTACCCATTATTCTCTCTAACTTTATGCTTTTAAATTTGATTTCATTTATTCATGCTTCCTCTGAAGAATGTATCAAATATAATATCTTACTTATATATTTTCTTCTTAACTTAAAAGCAATTACACGCTTTTATTGCAAAAAGAGCTTTTTATCCTCTCATCCCTTTTTAGCGTACTATAACACAAACCATTCAACAATGATAAACCGCTTCATACAAAATTCAAAACACTTAAAAACTTTTCTAAAATAACTTCATCTGATCTCTTAGGTTACTCATCTTCCTGTAAAGACTATAGCCAACGTCTTTCCTTTTAAACAATGTTGTACGTATCATTACAAATATTTCCGCCAAATTATCCGTTACTGATAAAAATCATAATGCTGTAAAACATTTTACGTATTCAATTAAAAAAATCAGAAAGAAAAATCTCTAAAAAACTTTCTTAACACATCATCAGTCTCTTCAAAAACGATCATCTTACGCACAACATTTATTCTTTGCGTTGGGGTGGGAATTTTATCATCCATTATTCCATACACAATACGAAATATGAGCCATCATCGTATTCAATTAAATATCTGTCGTGTAAATAAAAACTATTAGCGGAAAGAGTAAAAATGTACTTTATGAACCAACGCAAGTGCCAAGAGGTATGGCAATACTGCTAAAAAATAAAAAAGGTACCAGCTTGTGCCTTTATTCAGTAAAATACCTCCATATAACCAGCTCTCTAAGCCACGGCATGCTCTAACTATTACAAGTCTCTGGATTCTGGGCATGCGTTCTCATAATATCATGTGTTTAACCTATCTCAGTATTGAAACCAGAATGGGCATTAATAGAAAATTACATTCAATCAAAAGCATGGCATCGAAGCATAATCCATGTAAAAAGAATTTCTTATCCTAGCCTTTTTTATAAGATTACCTTATAAAGCCGCTCGATAATACAGTGTTAGAGATAGATAAACCTATTTGCTTTAGTTTAAAATTCCTCATTTTATTGAGATAGCTTGCAGAGCACATATCAATTCTCAAAAGTTTTATTTTAGCATCATACACAATAACCTAGCCATTTAGCGTGTATAATGTAAAGCTTTGGCTCTGCTTAAAGCAATGAGATTCATTCATACTTTTACAAAAATCTATCACTATAACACCAGCACTTTATTGCTCTATCCATAATTTTACGCTTGCTAAAAAACTTATAAATGTAACAATGTTTTTATCAAGTATTTGAAATTCTTTAATCTTTAAACAAGAAAATTTATGAATGAATTTGAAAGGTACTCTTCAATTTTTCAACAAACTTCACTAATATTCTCGTTGATTGAGGTTTTTTATAGTATTCCTGGAAGAGACCGCGATCATAAAAAAATTCTCTTACAACATAAATATCTCTATTGAGATGTTTGATCTCTTCTTGTCTATCTCTCATATAAAAAATTTAAAATTTTAACGATTAAGCTCATAATATAAAAATAGCCCTGTGAATAAATGCTCCCATGATATTAATATTTTTTCTGTAGTGTATAATTTGGAAATGAGGGCATTGTTTGATTTCTACAAGAGTATTTTTATGGATATCAATTCTATTATTCTATGCTAATAATCCGGTACAGTTACACATATGATAGAGTTTACTCCATGAATTATCGGCATATTTATCATGCTGGCAATTTTGCTGATGTTTTTAAACACATTATTGTCACTCGCATTGTAGAATATCTCAAACGCAAAGAAAAAGCTTTTCGCGTTATAGATACGCATGCTGGAATCGGTATTTATGACCTTTCTTCTTTAGAAGCACATAAAACAGGAGAGTGGCGCGAAGGTGTCCAACGACTTTTTTCAACTCCTATCCCAGAAGATTTAAGAACACTCCTTTGTCCATGGTGTGACATCATTGATGCCCTCAATAAAGGGGAAAAAGAAATTATATTTTATCCTGGATCTCCTGTTCTTATTCGTCAATTATTACGGAAACAAGATCGCCTCACCGCAATAGAATTGCACAATGAAGATTATCATATTTTAGCAAAAAACTTTGCAGGAGATTATCAGACAAAAGTTCTGCATTTAGATGGTTGGCTTTCCTTAAATGCTCATGTACCACCAAAAGAAAAACGTGGGTTTATCCTTGTTGACCCTCCCTTTGAAAAAGCTGGAGAGTTTTCCCGCCTTATTGAGGGATTAACGAAAGCCTATCGTCGCTTTTCTGGAGGAATCTACGCTTTATGGTATCCTGTTAAATATGACAAAGAAATTGAAAGTTTTCTTCACGCGCTTTATCAAACAGGAATTCCTAAAATTCTCCAGCTTGAAATGCGTATCCGAAAAAAATCAACATCACCTACAATGAATGGAAGCGGTATGATTATTATTAACCCTCCCTACCTTTTGGAAGAAGAAATGAAAAAACTCAGCCCCTTTCTTATCAACCGTCTTGGACAAGATGAAAATGCCAAAATAACGCATAAGTGGCTTCAAAAAGAACATCTATTATTTTAGATCTTTTTCTGATATCTTTCCTAAATCAAATATCATGTTGTAAAATACAAATGCATTAAATGATAAAGTTCTTTGATTCTTTGGATAATATCAACATATTATCATGATAAGCTAATAACGATCAGCGTGAATTATTTTTTTAGAAAGCCTATCCTCTTAATCATCATGGATTTCTTATTTCAATCATTTTAATGGATAAATTGGCCAAATTCATAAAGCTGTCTTAGAATAACAACTCTCATATTTTTTTATGAAAGATCGGCTCTCTAAAATCATACTCTTATGCTATAAGATATATTTATAAAAAAAATTATAAAGACATAAATAATCATTATTTAATAAAAAAGAATATTTCATATATTAAACAAACAACATATTCGTAATAAACGGAATGGTCCTGAAAAATAATACAAATTGTCCGCAAAATGAACGGGAAAAACTTTCTTTTCTCTCTAATGTTACATGGCATAATGCCAATCAAAGCAATGAGAAAAATCAGCTCCAAGGTATCAAGTTCATACAAGAGTTTGTTAGACACCTTCCGCATAAGCCAGGGGTTTACCGGATGATTGGTGAAAATGGTGATATTCTCTATGTTGGCAAAGCCCGTAATCTCAAAAAACGTGTTTCAAACTATACACGTGAACAAGGACACAATAATCGTATTACCCGCATGATTCGTGCAACATATCATATGGAATTTATCGTCACCCATACAGAAACAGAAGCACTCCTTTTAGAAGCCAATCTCATCAAAAGATTGCATCCACATTTTAATGTACTCCTGCGTGATGATAAAAGTTTTCCTTATATTATGATTACAGATGATCATCGAGTGCCTGCACTTTACAAACATCGTGGTGCTCGAATACGAAAAGCTCACTATTTTGGTCCTTTTGCTTCTGCTGGTGCAGTGACACAAACAGTTCATGTTTTACAACGCGCCTTTTTATTACGAACTTGTACTGATTCAGTTTTTGAAAACCGTACACGCCCCTGTTTGCTTTATCAAATTAAGCGATGTTCTGCACCTTGCACTCATGAAATTAGCGACAGTGATTATAAAGAACTGGTGAAAGGAGCAAAAGCGTTCCTTTCGGGAAAAGATCAATCTATTAAAAGCGATATGGTTCAAGCTATGCATAAAGCTGCAGAAAATCTTGATTTTGAACAAGCAGCTTCCTATCGTGACCGCCTATCAGCCCTTTCTCACATACAAAGCTATCAAGGTATAAATCCTCAAACGATAAAAGAAGCGGATGTTTTTGCGATTGCGCAAAAAGAAGGAATGACCTGTATTCAAGTGTTCTTTTTTCGCATGGGGCAAAATTGGGGAAACCGTGCTTATTTTCCTAAAGCAGATCCCTCTTTTTCCCGTACTGAAATTTTAGCAAGTTTTCTTGCCCAATTTTATGATGATAAACCACTTCCCAAAAGCATCCTTTTATCTGAAGAAATTGAAGAAAAGGCACTTCTTACAGAAGCATTTAGTCTCAAAGCAAACCACAAAGTATCCCTCTCTTTACCCAAACAAGGTGAACGGAAAACTCTTGTTAATCGTGCCTATCTCAATGCTCATGAAGCACTTGAACATAAGCTTTCTGAAACAGCCACCCATACAAAATTGCTTCAAGGTCTTGCTAAAACATTCCAACTACCTTTTCCTCCACGCCGGATAGAAGTCTATGACAATTCTCATATCATGGGAACAAATGCTGTAGGGGCTATGATTGTTGCTGGTCAAATGGGATTTATTAAAAATCAATATCGAAAATTCAACATTCGCTCAACAGATATCACGCCTGGCGATGATTTTGGTATGATGAAAGAAGTGATTAAACGAAGATTTTCACGCCTTATCAAAGAGCATGATCTGCCAAATAGAAGTCATAACATAAAAGATGATGATCTTTTTCCCATTTGGCCTGACCTTATCTTAATCGATGGTGGTGAAGGACAAATCAACAGCGTACATGCAATACTTGCTGAATTACAATTAAATGATCTCTTCACAGTTGTTGGAATCGCCAAAGGTGTTGACCGTCATGCGGGACGTGAACGATTTTTTATAAAAGGTATTCCGCCCTTTACACTTCCTCCACGTGATCCTATCCTCTATTTTTTGCAACGTCTGCGTGATGAAGCACACCGTTTTGCGATTGGAACTCATAGGATAAAACGAAAAAAAGCAACATTCAAAAACCCACTTGATGAAATCGAAAATATCGGTCCGACAAGAAAGCGTGCGTTGCTTCATCATTTTGGAAGTGCCAAAGCTGTTGCTAGTGCCTCATTTGAAGATTTAAAAAAAGTTACGGGAATCTCTATGACAATTGCACAAAAAATTCATAACCATTTTCATGAAAAATAAGCTTGTTTCATAACCTTCGCCTTGTTACGTTTAGGAAATATATTCTCTTTCACAAGAATTAAAAATGGCTCCATGAAAAATCATACTTTTTCTTTTCCAAATATTTTAACTTATGCACGAATTGTTGCAGTCCCAATGGTTGTTGCATGCTTTTTTTTAGAAGGGCGGCTACAATCAAGTGATATCACCCGCTGGATTGCTGTTTCCATTTTTATCGTTGCATCCATTACTGACTTTCTTGACGGTTACCTTGCTCGTATTTGGGAACAAACATCTAATATTGGTCGCATGTTAGATCCAATTGCCGATAAACTTCTCGTCTCTGCTTGTTTGCTCTTGCTTGCCGCAGACAGTACCATCGCTGGATGGACTCTATGGGCAGCTATTATCATTCTTTGCAGAGAAATTCTTGTGTCAGGATTACGTGAATATTTGGCTGAGTTAAAAGTTAGTGTTCCTGTCTCTCGTCTTGCAAAATGGAAAACTTTTGTACAGATGATCGCTATTGTATTTCTTTTAGCTGGACCAGCCGGTAATAAAATTTTCCCTTACACAGTAGAGTTTGGTATTACTATGCTGTGGATTTCTGCCCTCCTTACATTGTGGACAGGGTGGGATTATTTTCGTGCAGGTTTAAAACACGTTATCCTATGAATAGTATGGAATTTTATAAAATGATTTATCTTTTTGTACTTAAATAAGAGATGAGAATAGCATAAGATTGATTTATTTTAAATCTATTAATGATAAATCAATAAAACACTTTTTTGCACATTACAAGTAAGGGTAGCGTGTAGATAAAAACTCTTCAGAAAAGAGTAAATAGGCTTTATATTTTCGTAAAAGCAGCTGCAATATTAAAAGCTAAAAAAATGATTAATGGCTCCATATGCTTTCAAAAAAATCTATAACCTCATAAGCAAAAAACCGAAATATAGTGTTTCGGATTTTTGCTTCTTATATACGCTTTATTAACCAACAATTTCTACCTCAGGAAACCAAAAGGCGATTTCTGTTTTTGCCGTTTCAGCACTATCGGATCCATGGACAGAATTTTCGCCAATCGATAAAGCATGAACCTTACGAATTGTCCCTTCTTCTGCATCACTAGGATTCGTAGCCCCCATTACTTCACGGTTTTTAGCTATTGCATTTTCACCTTCCAAAACTTGTACAACGGTTGGACCAGAAGACATAAATTCAACCAATTCACTAAAAAAAGGACGTTCTTTATGAACAGCATAAAATTTTTCAGCCTCACGTCTGCTCATCCAGACACGTTTAGACGCAATAACACGTAGCTCCACATCCTCAAGCATTTTAGTAATTGCGCCAGTCAAATTACGACGGGTTGCGTCTGGTTTAATCATCGAAAAAGTACGCTCTAAAGCCATTTAACCACCTTTATTTCATTGATAATATTCTCTAGCCATTCCTATAGCGAGCAAGGAACCCTTTGCCAAGTGGCTCTGCAAAAATCTACACAAATTCTCAAAAATATAGAATAAATTATAAAGAAAACTTTAATAAAAATCCTGCAATTGCTCATCCCATCATAAAAATGCGCTACCGACTCTTAATAAATATTGAATCTTCTTCCATAATTTTAAATGCTTCCTATCAAAATTATCATTGAAATCAATCAAAAAATAACCATATCGTTAGAAACTATAGCGTACACCTAAAATACCCTGAAAGGACTGTTTTGTTTTATGTCCTTT
>NZ_JBHIQG010000099.1:0-7441 GCF_042196425.1 Bartonella sp. AD328YNZD
AGCGGAAGAATGGGACATGCTCCTTTAAACGCATTGTTGAAGAAAGCATATGAAGATATTACAAAAATTTCAAAGCGCATGGATGCTTTAGAAAAAAAATTAAATGCTCTAGATTTTACCAGTGTCGAACAGAAAAAAAATGAGAAAGAAGAGAAGCAAGACAGTATTAATAGTGTTGTGAGTGGTGGAATAACGACATCAAACAGTTTTGTGAGCGCACCAGAAATTCAAACAGAATCATCGTCCGCTGGAGACATATTTTTTTCTTCAATATACGAGGCACCAAAAATAGACTACAGCTCTTTTATTTCAAAATTTACAGCACATAAGCCGCTAGAATTACACAGTAGTGTTGCTCAAAACATCAGTGTTGAGCATTCTAGAGAGATTTCTTCTTTGTTAGAAAAGAGTGATCATAACAATATGTATGGGTTGAAGCTGTAGATCAGATAAACCTGATTTATATCTTCGGTGGGGACTGGAATTGCACTCTGTTTGAGATGTTAAAAAAGGGGTAAAAATTGATAGAGAAGCGTTGTTGCAGGATAAGTTGATCATGCGTTGTTGGGGAGAGTAGGGCGCATATTGAAATCTAAGGGTAAGTTTTTAAAGCCTACAGAGAAAGGAGCTGTGCCCAAACAAAAACGCATGGCAAAAGAAGCTTTAAAAAAATAAAAAATCTTGCAATACTTTGAAAAAGCTTTTGGATAGAGCATTCGATGATTTTAAATCTATAAAAAATTGCCATTTTCACGCTTTTTTTAAAGAGAAACAGAGCAGTTCATCGCAATTTTAATTTGTTAAAAATCCCATAAAAAGAAAATATTAATTGCCAAAAGGACAAAAGCAGAAAAATGCCTATAAGAAAATTATGCGTATCGTTGTGTCTTTTCTTATAAACGAAGAGAAATGCTATACTGTTTAAGAAGACTTGAAGGCTAAAGTTTCACTTGTTTTCTTGTCAGACAAGATTGTATAAGCGGTTGTTTGTCTTATCCTGCTTATGCTGTAAATACTGTCCTTTCAGGTGTGATGATATAAGGCAAGCTCTTTGTAAGAGCCTCCATGATACAAAAAGTGTTTTTTTAAGGGCGTGGAAAATATTTAAGGCAGGCTTATTTGTTGAGCTTTAAGTTTAAGTCAATCACATGTGAGAAAGCCAAATGGACCCCGCTGCAATCTGGGCTGTTGATAGATCAGATTGGGTGAAGAATCTTCATGTTTTTAAGTGGTGGATGCAAGTCAAGAAAAACCAGCTTTTACAAGTGTAAAAAAGCGGATCTTATTATAATTATGGACTTAAATCATGTGTGTTTTTTCATGGATTATATTGAGATAAAGCTACAAAGTATTTTGATTTATTTGATACGTTTTTATTTTAGAAAGTGCATTGTTGTAAACAACTCTCCTCAATACGAATGTATCATTATTTATACTCTTTTTGGATATTTTTATAAATATAATTAAAAAGCTTGCAATACTATACGCTTTGTGTATAATTATTTATTATTGATTTCTTTTGTATTTTATTTAGTTATATCTCTATTCATAAGCCGCGCCTTTAAATGGTGCGGCTTTTTTTACTTTCTAATAACAGGGGCGCTATATATTTGTTATTGAGATGGCTTTGGATATTTTTCTCATTATTGTATTTTGTGATTTCATTTTGCAGTGAAATCTTAAATTCTTATGTGTTTTATCCCAATAGGGAAGATTCAAATAAAAATGCAGGCGTCTGGTTTCGGTTTCTTTGCTTTGGTTGGGGGGGGGGACGTTGAATAGTTAAAGAATCTTTGTGACTGTTTGACGGAGCGTGATATGGGGTGGAGCATAAAATGGTGGCGTATTTGAAGGGCCATTATTATACATGTCAGCATGGTCAAAAATGCAAATGTGTCTTTAACAGTGTTTGTTGATCTCGATTAGAAAGTCCATTCTTTTCTTTGTTTGGAGTTTTACATCTATAATCTCTTATCGTTTTAGCGACTGCTTTTTGAGGGTGGGTAATAAAAGGCGTGTTATATATGAAGTGTTTGTGTGATGAATAATGGTAAACCCATTGAGCACTCCCATCTTTACGATTATGCAGAGGCAAGCCGGCACCATCATTGTATTTTCTCGCTCCCAATATTACGACAGCCTTGGTTCGTGAGACGATTCATAAGAAGCATATGCCTTTCTTATACAGTTTTTAATCCACATGCCAGCTCCGCTTGTAACTTGTAAGCGACATGGTTTTGATTGTTTCAACAAAAAACAAACTTCGGATGAGAGAATCCTATGGTGTTCGGGTTTTTCATTCAACGTGCAAAACAATAAAGACTCTTTATAAATCAATATGATGTGTCTTAACAAAGACGAATTATTTATAGAATCGCATGGATGAAGAATCTTCGTCTTTAAAAGTGGTGAGAGAAAATCATCAACCCTATTTTTTCATAAAGGGCATGAGAAAAGTGTTTCATAAGAATTATACGGTAAAAAAGAGAGTCTTTTGACATAAGAGTCTTGATCGTTTGCGGCTATAACCTGTATTGTGTACACAGATACTTCTATCGTTTTTTGCTGTAAAAGCTTCTCTTGGGATATTAAAGGGTACAATCTTTATGGAAAAAAGAATCCGGGCAAGACAAAAGGCTTATTTCAAAAGATTATATCGCAAGATTGCTTTTGTTTGCATGATACTTTTTTGTATAGTGATTTTGTGTTTTGCTGTTGCAAAGGCGGTCAGTTATTTTTCTTCTCATCAAAAAATAACACAACAAGCGCCTGTTGAATTGGCTATTCCTGTCTTTGATCTGCGTGTGTATTGCAAGGAAATTTCTGCTTCCGTTATGCCCGAGATGAAAAAAGAAGTTTATCAGCACTGCCTTAATTTAGAAAGTGAGGCCTATTTTGCTATTCGTGAAATGTGGGATAAGCTTTCTGATACTGCAAAAAAACAATGTTTGACGAGGATCCGTCCTGGGGATGGAAATTATTTTCTCTTACGAGACTGTTTTCTTGATGAAAGAGAAAATAAAACAGGCAAAAGGCGTAATTACTTTTAAGTTTTTATACGGAAAGTTAAAAGGAAGCGAATTTTGATAAAAAGATAAAAGCCTCTTAAATGACTATCTGCCTCAAGACCAATAGTAGCTTGATTTATTTATCTTGTTATATCGCACTTCTTATTTAAGGTATGGCGATATAAGATATGGATGGCCTCCTTGAAATGTTTAAGGGGGCGTGGTGGAGTTTCTGGAGGGGTTGTTGCGCTTTTTTAAGGGAAATAACGAGTGTGGGAAACCCATTTCGTAATGGCTTTGGTGAATGGTATAATGGTAAAACCCTCATGAAATGTATAAAATTTATAAAGCAAGTTCATCTTTATGGTTTAAAAAAGAGTAAGCTGGTACCATATCACACTTTGCTCCGCTTCCAATGGTGCCTCTCGACAGCCCCTTAGCCTTAGAGACGGTTCATAAGAGGTACTTTTAGTCTTTTTTTTCGTTTTTACTCCACGCAGGTTTTCCTACGTGTAACATGCAAGAAAAAGAGATTGATTCAATAGCAAACAGATTGAGGATGAAAAATCCTACGGTATTAAGTTTTCTTACTCAACACAAAAATATGAATTATCATTACAAATCAATTCAGTGTATGAATTTTATAAGTATTTTCATTGTTGACAGACCCGTGTGATTTGAGAATCCTCGTTCTTTGAGGGTGTAAGTCAATAGACATGACAAAAATGAGTAAAAAAACATTTTTTTATAAACATTCAAGGCTTCTTCATGCGTAAAGCGCTGTGTTGGGTTTTAAAATGTGCTTGTTTTATAATTCCAGTTTTCTTTATCAGAAAAGATAAGTAAGGAAATACGTTAGGCCATTCTTATTGATAGGCTTTGAGGAGGGTATTTTTTTGAGAAGAAGCTGATTTTTAAAAAAGTGTGACATATTGGTTGTTTTTTTCATAATTTGATATTTTTTTGTATTTAAATATTTTGTTTTTAAGCTCAATTTGTTATAAATAAAAACTGTGATTAACTTAAAAACTCTATGGGTTAAAATAAAAATTGATAGTATCGTTGGCTTTTTTGGGAAAGAAGATTGATCTCTTGGTGATTATAGGGCTTGAATAATACTTCGTATTAATCTATCTATAAAAATTAAGAGGTTTTGTGAAGCGATCGTGGATTATCGCTCGCAAGGGGTTGCTTTAGCGATGAAGAGAGGCTATATTTATAAAATAAAGAGGTTCGCGCAGTGACTCGTTGGGATGGAAGTGCTTGTGAGTTAAATGCACGAGGGGGTAGAGAATATCGGCGTTTTTAGGAGCGGTGGTTTTAGAGCAAAAAAGGAAGCTTCTACTATTCTCTGGCAGGAATTTTTTCTTTGTCAGGTGTGTTATATGTGTGTTTTCCTTTTTGTTTTCCACAAGATAATTATTTTTTTTAGTGAAATATGGTTTATTTTAAAAAAAACACTTGGCATTTTACGTGAACATCATTAGGTTTCTGCTGTTTGACAGAGAAAAAGGGAATTTTTGATTTACGATTTCCCTGCTGTTTTGTGATTTTCAAGAAAATATATGCTTTTATCAATATCAGTAGGGTTCGTTTGAGTGAAATAAACGCGGATAGCTTGATAAGCGTATGTTAAACGTGATCAGCATTATCAAAAGATAATGCAATGAGGAAGAGTCAATTAAGACACACATAAGACAAACACTCCAAAAAGGGATAAAGATGAGGCCACAACAAAATAGACGGGTACGCGGTCGCAATAATAACAATAATGGTAATAACAATAATAATCGTCGCGGTCCTAATCCGTTGTCTCGCAATTATGAAAGTAGCGGTCCGGATGTTAAAATTCGCGGGAATGCTCAGCAAATCGCCGATAAATACATAAGCCTTGCGCGTGATGCACAAGGTGCAGGTGATCGTGTTATGTCGGAAAATTATTTACAACATGCCGAGCACTATTTGCGTATTATTTTAGCAGCAGCTGGGCAAATGTCTCAATCGCCTCGGCGTGATGAAAATCGTGGTGATGAAAACGAAAATCGTGATGAAAACAATGGACAAGAATGCGGTGAAATAAATCTTGACGGTGAAAAAAATGATACTGTTGAGGGTGATACAGATGTATTACAAATGTCGTCGCAAAAAAATGGCGATGGCCAAAATGATAAAATGCAAAATGGAGATGCGCGTGAAAACGCTTTAGAGGCTCTATCGGATGAAAAAACAGATCAAGAGCACTGTCTCTCTGAGAAAAATGTTGAACCCATCAAAAAAACACGTCGTTCTCCCCGTCGACGTACTGTACGCACTCAAGATGAAGCACCTTTTGAGCTTTCACTCACAACAGCAGAAAGCTCTAGCAATGGAGATGCATCAAAAGTGACAAAAGAGGCTTCTTCCTTGCCTGAATTAGGTGAAGGGATACAGAGAAAGACGCGCCGTCGCCGAGTGGTCAATCTTGAGGCAGAGGAAAATGTTTAAACCTGAAGGGTGCTGTGTAAGCGCGCTTGGGTGGTGATGTTATTGGTATCATGATAATAAATTATAATATGCTCAAGAAGCTTCTTGCGCTTTCCTTCAGTTTTCACGGGGCTGTATCAGGAACTTAACGAAGGCTGTTGACAGAAAAGATTGCCTCTTTGCTGAGATTTAAGTGAGGGGATACAGAGAAAACCACATTCGTGTATTTTAAGAGGCAGTTCTTTTATGAAGAACGCAATGTCGTTGTTTTATTTAATTCACACCTATATTTAATATTGTTCAATATATTCATGCCCATTGCGCGCTGGTGTTTATGAATTCTATCATGTGAAATCCATCGGTTATCTTTGCTTAATAAAAGATGTAAGCTGGGCGTTATTGCTTTAATTTTCAATGTTGCAACAGTTCTTCTTTTGATACCGGATTATCTATAAGAGGTATTTTATTCATCAATTTCCTTGCTAGGGTATGTGAGGAAATGATTTTGATGAGCTTCATCATAAATAGATTTGAGATGAGAGAATCTTACAGTATTTGAGGTTCTCATTTGACATGCAAAATAAATCATCACTATAAATTAATATGTTGAATTTTTACACTCAAGAAGAAGCATTTCTTGCACGTTCATTAGCTTTTCATCAAATGAAGTCCGTTTTCTTAAAAATGGGAATGCGTTGACAGAAAGGTTTCTTCTTTTCCAAAATTCAAGTGAGGGGATACAATAAAAAATGCGCCGTCGCCGTATGGTGGAAATTTAAGACTTATCACATTGATTTATAATAACAATTCATTTTTTTGTATGTTAGGTGAGAGCCCCTAAATCCCTAGGATTCTCTCATTCCAAATTTGTCCCATGGTTGAATCAACAAAAACCATTCGCCTGCACGTTGCAAGCGGGGAGAGCCCGTATGGATAAATTTGTATAAGAAGGAATAAAAATGGCTCTTATGAACTCTCTCTAGCGCCAAGGATTGTCGGCAACACCTACGCGCTGGAAAAGCGTGTGATAATGCCCGGCTCGCAGAAAATGTTTAAACCTTCAGAATGCTATGTCAGCGCTTATTGAGGTTGGCTTGCTTAATGAGGCGTTATTGTCGATATTCTTTCTGTTGTTTCAACAGAAAGAATGGAGACAAGTGCACCGGTATAATAATTGTAAATCATAAATTTTGTTTGTCCATCAGGGGTTAAAATTTTCAGTACAATATTGTTCTCTGAGAGGCTTTGCGACAAAATCTGTGTTTTTTCCGGTAAGGAGAGCGTATGATGGGTAGCTTGTGGATTTTTGCTGAGAGAGGAAGATCGCTCTGTTTGTTTTGACGCTGATCCCGTTGCGATAACTTTATAAACAATTAAAAATAGTACGGTCAGAATAAGGAAGAGCGTTATTAAAACGGAAATAATCATTAATCCCATAAGTTTTTTTCTCACCCGTTCTACAGCAGGATCTAAGGGGAGATCTTGAGGCAGAGTACTTTGCTCTGTGTGATGGTCTTTTGAAGGGTGCATTCGCTTATTATCTATCATGTCTTCCATTGATTATTTTTTTGAGATCTGATGGGTTTATGCTTTTAAAGTTTTTTGTGCAAGAGGTTTGTGGAAGAAGAACGCAAAAGAGGAAGCGATGTTGGTAAAATATCTTGTTTGTGGACTGTAGACAGCTTGTCTTTTACGTTTTGGCTTTTAAGAAGAAAATTTCCACGGTTTGTTACAGACCAGATCAAGTTTACTTCTTGTTGATGTAAACTGGGTTGTACGTTTATACATTGAGCAAAAATTTGTTGTCCATAAAGTGCAAACTTTTTTGTGGACGGTATCATGGCTTGTTCACAAGCTTGAGCTGTTGGGTAAGTTTTAACCATTGTATTGTTCGAATAGCAACTGTTAAAATCATCCGTACATGAAACCAATAAGAGGATAAAAACAAGGGGATTCATAAATTATTTTCC
>NZ_JBHIQG010000100.1:0-7430 GCF_042196425.1 Bartonella sp. AD328YNZD
CACTTGGGAACTGCACTTGGGAACTGCACTTGGGAACTGCACTTGGGAACTGCACTTGGGAACTGCACTTGGGAACTAAAAAACTTTGAAAATGTTTAACAATGAAGAAGCCCCTAGGCTGACAAATTGGAGTTCACACTGTCAACCACTCATTTGGAAAATAATTTATGAATCCCCTTGTTTTTATCCTCTTATTGGTTTCATGTACGGATGATTTTAACAGTTGCTATTCAAACAATACAATGGTTAAAACTTACCCAACAGCTCAAGCATGTGAACAAGCTATGGTACCATCCACAAAAAAATTTGCCTTTTATGGACAACAAATTTTTGCCCAATGCATAAACGTACACCCCAATTTACATCAACAAGAAGTAAAATTGATCTGGTCTGTAACAAACCATGGAAATTTCCTGCTTAAAAGTCAAAACGTCAATGACAAGAAATCCAAAGACCACAAACAAGACATTTTACCAACTTCGCTTCCCCTTGTCCGTTCTTCCTTCACAAACCTCTTGCACAAAAAATTTTAAAAGCATAAACCCAATCAAATCTCAAAAAATAATCAATGAAAGACATGATGGATAATACGCCTATGCCCCCTTCAAATGACCATCACGCAGAGCAAATTTCTCTGCCTCAAGATCTCCCCTTAGATCCTGCTGTAGAACGGGTGAGAAAAAAACTTATGGGTTTAATGATTATTTCCGTTTTAATAACGCTCTTCCTTATTCTGACCGTACTATTTTTAATTGTTTATAAAGTTATCGCAACCGGATCAGCGCCAAAACAAACAGAGCTATCTTCCTCTCTCAGCAAAAATCCACACGTTATCCATCATACGCTCTCCTTACCGGAAAAAACACAAATTTTGTCGCAAAGCCTCTCAGAACACAATATTGTACTGAAAATTTTAACCCCTGATGGACAAACAAAATTTATGATTTACAATTACCACACCGGTGCACTGGTCTCCGTTCTTTCTGTTGAAACAACACAAGAAATATCAACGACCATGCCTCATTAAGCAAATCAACATCACCACAAGCGCTTACATAGCACCCCTGAAGATTTAAACATTTTCCTCGGCTTCAAGATGCGACCACTTGGACAACGGCAGATTTTTCTCTATATCCCCTCACCTCATTGAGATGAAGGAGCAACCTTTTAGTCAATGCATCCTCATTCTTAAGAAAACGGATATTTCCTACAAAAACTCAAATGAACGTGTGAGGAATACACCTTCTTGAGTACAACAATTCAACATATTGATTTATAAGAACCATTTATTTTCAGGTCAAACGAGCGCCTCAAATACCGTAAGATTCTCTCATTTCAACTCTATTCATGGATGAAGTTCATTAAAATCATTTCCTCACACATCACAGCAAAAAGTACATGAATAAAAATACCTCTTATAAACGATTTCAAAAGCCAAAAGAAAAGCTTGCAACATTGATAATGAAAGCAATAATGCCCAACTTGCACCTTTTATTAAGCAAACATGGCTGATATTACAGCATTCATGGGTACCGTCACGAAATGGTCTTGAATACATTGAGAGATATCAAACACAGGTGCGAATAAACAAAGAAATCAGTTCTTCAGAAAAGAACGCCTCTAAAAAATACACAGATATGGTTTCCTCTGTATCCCCTTTACCTATTGCCCAGTAAAGAGACAAGCTTTTCTGCCGACTCCCTTTTTCAGTTTCCGATATTAACCATGAAAATTCAAAAAAGTACAAGAGGCTTGAGCATATACAATTGACCATCATGCATACCAACAACATCACCACAAGCGCTTACACAGCATTCTTGAGGTTTAAACATTTTCCTCTGCTGAAGGTGTCACCACACGACGACGGCGGATTTTTCTCTGTATCCCCTCACCTAATCCAGGCAAAGAAGAAACCTCTTCTGTTGATGTTGATGCATCCCCATTGCTAGAGCTTTCTGACGTTGCAAGTGAAAGCTCAAGAGATGATTCGTCTTGAATCCGAACAGTACGTCGACGGAGAGAACGACGCGTTTTTTTGACAGGTTCAACCTTTTCCTCAGAGCGACAGTGCTCTTGATCCGTTTTCTCATCCGATAGAGCCTCTAAAGCATTTTCACGCGCATCCCCATTTTGCGCTTTGGCATATCGGCCATTCCCATTCTTTTGCGACGGCATCTGTAATATATCTGTATCACTTGTCTTGCACTCGACAGCATCTTTTTTTTCACCTTCAGTGTTTATTTCGCTGTACTCTTGCTCGTTGTTTTCATCACGATTCTCATCACACCGAATAGATTGAGACATTTGCCCCGCTGCCGCTAAAATAATACGCAAATAGTGTTCTGCATGTTGTAGATAGTTCTCTGACATAACACGATCACCAGCCCCTTGTGCATCACGTGCAAGGCTTATGTATTTATCGGCAATTTGCTGAGCATTTCCGCGAATTTTAACATCCGGACCGCTACTTTCATAATTACGAGACAACGGGTTAGGACCGCGACGATTATTATTACCATTATTGTTATTATTGCGACCGCGTACCCGTCTATTTTGTTGTGGCCTCATTTTTATCCCTTTTTTGGAGTGTATATCTTGATTGACTCTTCTTCATTGCACTATTTTTGATAATACTGATTACATTTACCATACGGTTATCAAGCTATCCGTGTTTATTTCACTCAAATGAACCCTACTGATATTGATAAAAACATATTTTTTTTGAAAATCACAAAACAGCAGGGAAATCGTAAATCAAAAATTCCCTTTTTTTCTGTCAACCAGCAGAAAACTAGTGATGTTCACGTAAAATGCCAAGTGTTTTTTTTAAAATAAACCATATTTCACTAAAAAAATAATTATCTTGTGGAAAACAAAAAGGAGAACACACATACACCATACCTGACAAAGGAGAAACCCCATCAGAAAATATAAAAGCTACCCTTTTCTGTTTTAAAACCACCGCTCCTAAAAACGCCGATATTCTCTTCCCCCTCATGCCTTTAACTCACAAGCACTTATATCCCAACGAGTCACTGCACGAACCTCTTGATTTGATGATATATAGCCTCTTTTCACTGCTAAAGCAACCCCTGGCGAGCGATAATCCACGACCGCCTCACAAAACCTCTTAATTTTTATAGATAGATTAAGATGAAGCATTATTCAAGCCCTATAATGACTAAGAAATCAATCTTCTTTCCAAAAAAGACCAACGATATGATCCCTTTTTGTTTTAATCCCATGAAACTTTTAAAGGAATCAAATCGTTTGATTGACAACAAATTGAGCCTAAAAGCTAAATATTTAAATATAAAAAACAGCAATTTATGAGAAAAAACGCCCCATATGTCACACTGCTCTAAAAATCAGATTCTTCCCCCCAAAAATGGTCCTTTAAAGTTTACAAATTAAGAAGAGCATAACGGATTCCCTCTCCTCTATTTTCTAATAAGAAAATCGAAATTACAAAACAAGCACATTTGTAAACCCAGCATATATAACCGCAGCATAGCATTTGACGTATAGAGTAGCCTTGAATATTTATAGCCTTTCAAAGAAAGATTTCTTTCTTGTTTGTTCATGTTTATTGACTCCTGCCCTCAAAGGACGCAGCCTCTTAACCAACGTCGGTCTATAAACAATCCGAACTCTTTATCAAACACGTTCTCCTTGGCTTCCCACACATGTGATTCATTTAAACGAAAGATTCAATAAATCGACGAAGATTCACCACGCACGAACACTCCAATATTTCAAGAAGGTATACATGCCTTATGTCTCCACACCGTCATTATATTTGCCAGCTCGTAGGTGTTGCTATAGCCCTTGGCACCTTAGGATGGTTCATTATAGGCATTTTTAATCCTTATCTTATACAATTTTACCACACACCAGCCTCACTTATAACGAAAAAGCAAGTGATTCTGATTGTTTTTAAGATAAACAAGTTTGAAATAAGAGAACCTTACGTTATTCAGGTCTCTAATTCAATATGAATATCGCTAAATTATCCACATAAATCAATTCATTGCATATTAAAGAAAGTGCGGTACAACAAGATAAATAAATCACTCTTCTCTTGGTATAGAGACAGGTAATAATCAGGAATTTTTATCTTTTCATCCAATTTCGCAATCTTTTAACTTTCCGTATAAAAACTTAAAAGTAATTGCGCCTTTTACCTTGTTTATTCTCTCTTTCATTGAGAAAACAATCTCGTAAGAGAAAATAATTTCCATCCCCCGGCCGTACCATCATCAAACATTGTTTTTTCGCAGTATCAGAAAGCTTATCCCACATTTCACGAATAGCAAAATAGGCTTCACTTTCTAAATTAAGGCAGTGCTGATAAACTTCTTTTTTCATCTCGGGCATAACGGAAGCAGAAATTTCCTTGCAATACACACGCAGATCAAAGACAGGAATAGCCAATTCAACAGGCGCTTGTTGTGTTATTTTTTGATGAGAAGAAAAATAACTGACTGCCTTTGCAACAGCAAAACACAAAATCACTATACAAAAAAGTATCATGCAAACAAAAGCAATCTTGCGATACAATCTTTTGAAATAAGCATTTTGCCTTGCGCGAATTCTTTTTTCCATAAAGACTATATCCTTTAACATCCCTAAAGAAGCTTTTACAGCAAAAAATGATAGAAGTATCTGTGTACATAATACAAGTTATAACGGCAAACGATCAATACACTTATATAAAAAGGCTCTCTTTTATCGTATAAAATTCTTGTGAAAAACTTTTCTCATCCCCTTTATGAAAAAAGAGAGATTATCATTTTCTCCCACCCTCTTTAAAAGACAAAGATTCTTTATCCATACTGATCTGTAAACAATGAAGCTACTCTTAAGGAGAAATCTACTTATCTTTCTCCTTGGGGCTCCCCCTTGACTTCCCCTTAAGGCTCTTCCTCCCTTAGGCTTTTTCTCTTGGATTTCCCACGCATGTGATCTCTATCACCATCCCTCAACAAGCGATATTTCATAAGGCGTTATGGACAAAAACGTGCCACCTCCCCATAGTCATTACACACCGAACAAAAAACTCTCATGTGCATTTACATGAGTCCCTACAGAAAAAACGTCCCTCATATTCACCCCACACAAACACCTCATGTATAAAATCTTACACGCCTTATACCACTGCCCCTCAAAGGGCAGTGGTGACAACCGGAAGAGATTATTAATGTAAAAGGTTACACGAAGAAAAAATGGTTTTTCTGATTGATTTCTACAAACCCTGTTAAAGACACTATGCATTTTGGATCATCTGGCATTGATGAGAAGACTCCCTCGCGTGCGCCCGCATTTTACGCATCGCCCCCTTATCTCTCTCCATCAAAGGGTAACAAAATTATTTTTTACTCTTCCACAGTCCCCATGATAATCAATGCAAAGAAACGAAAACTGCCCCCACATTTTTGCTTTGATTCCCTATTGGAATAAAAAACGCATAAGAATTTAGAGATTTCACAACAACAAGAACACACAAAATATAATGATGAGAATAATATCCAAAGCCACCTCAATGACAACGACATAGCACCCTTGGCTTCTAGACAATAAAAAAGCCGCGCCTTTAAATGACGCGGCTCATGAATAGAGATATAACTAAATAAAATACAAAAGAAATTAATAATGAATACTTATACACAAAACGTATAATATTGCAAGCTTTTTAATTATATTTATAAAACTTATCCAAAAAGAATATAAATAATGAGGGATAACAGCCTTTTTTTATTTCATTCATTTAAATGAAAAAAGCTTCTTGCCTCTCTTATGGCTTTAACCATATCAAGCATAATGCCTTCGTATTGAAAGGAGTCTTTTGTAATAACGATCTTTCTAAAATCAAAACGTATCAAATAAATCAAAACACTTTCGTATCTTTATCTCAATATAATCCAAGAGCAAACGTATAGTTTAAGTACATCGCTATAATAAACCCCGTTCTTTTACATTTGTAAAATCTGGTTTTTCTTGACATGCGTCCACCACTTCAAAAAATGAAGATTTTTCAGCCAATCAGATCTATCAATAGTCCGGATTCTAGCGGGGTTCATTTAGCTTCCCACGCATGTGATTCCCTTAAACTTCAAGTCCGAAAATATGCCCTCCTGAATATTCAGCACGCCCAAAAAACACTTGTATCAAGAAAACTTAATATCACCACACCTCAAAGGAGGGTGTTTTATGGCATAATTTTACAGCATCACAAGATAAGACAAATAAACAAGCACTTGTAGTCCACTGTCTGATAAAAAAACAAGCACACCTTTAGCCCTCAAGCCTTCTCCAACAAGCCATCATTTTTCTTTTTTATAAGAAAGTTCAATGATAGATATTCTCCCCCGCTTTAATCTATTTTGGCAAATACACTTTCTTTTTTATGAGGCTTTTGAGCAATTAAAAAGGCGACAAACGGCTACTTTTCTCTTTAAAAAAGCGTAAAAACAGTAAATTTCTTATAGATTTACGATCATCAAACGCCCTATCCAAAAGCTTTTTCAAAGTGTTGCAAGATTTTATTTTTTGCAATTTTTTTGCCATGCGTTTCTGCTGAGGCAAGACTTCTTTCTTTGTAGGCTTTAAAGGCTTGCCCATAGATTTTAATAATGCGCCCTAATTTCTCCAACAACGCATGATAAACTTCCCTACAACAATCTTTCTCTATTTGTGAAATATGTTTTTCTTTTAATAAATTTTTACCTTTTTAAAAACATCTCAAACAGGGTGCAATTCCAAGACCCACCGAAAATATAAATAGGAAAAGTTTATCTGATATATAACTTCAACAAATGCATTTTCATTGCGACCAATCACTCTTTTCTATTTTTCTTCTTAAAACTAAAAAAGAAATTTTTTAGGAGGATGAATTATGAAACCTTCATGAGCATTGATGTGTATTTCTGGTACCTTCTGTATTTCTGAAACAAAATTTTCCCTATCCACAAAAGATGATTCTATTTTAATTTCTGATGTCTCCGTCTTAATATTGGGGATAGTTATTTTACCGCTAACAATACTATTGATATTATCTTGATCCTCTTCTTTCGCCTTTTGTTCGACATTGGTAAGATCTAGAGCATTTAATTTTTTTTCTAAAGCATCCACACGCTTTGAAATTTTTGTAATATCTTCATATGCTTTCTTCAACAATGCGTTTAAAGGAGCATGTCCCATTCTTCCGCTAGCATAAAGAACGACACGAATACATTCAGGATCATCAATATCAGCAATAGAAAATGGAAAAAGTGCCATTATATCCCCCTTTTTAATAAGCTAAACAGCCGTTGAGCATTTGAATATCTTTTCTCTTTGCACGGTTCTTTAAGAAACCTCAGACAACCATATGAAAGGCTTTAAAAAAAATTTCCTCATCGAAAATTTTTACAAGGTATTTTTTTAGATTA
>NZ_JBHIQG010000101.1:0-7405 GCF_042196425.1 Bartonella sp. AD328YNZD
CGCAGAGCCAAATCATGCTCTTTTTGTCGTTCAAGATAAGGTGCTTGCATAGCAGAACGCATCATATTACGTCCTAAGCTTTTGTCTGCATCGCTATAATTTTTGCTGCTTTTATAAACAGCATTTGAAAGATTACCCATAATAACCCCTTGCGATTAAATTTATCAAAATTGATTTGGCAACGACATCATTGTTCTTCGCTTAAAAAGAACGCAAAAGTTGTTAACTTCTGTAACCACTACTTTAACGTGTAATTTTATAATCGCAATTGTTTTTTTTACTGTCATGGTAAAACTTCTTGTCATAAGACACAATTTCACCTGCAAAATGCCTTTACAATATGCCTTTTAGCCTATGAAATATTTGAAAAAACTTTCTTTTCACTTTTCATGACAAAACAGCAAAAAAATAAAGTGATCATGCAAAAGAAATGCCGTTTTTTGATAACCGGTTCCGTTTCCTTTTAAATTGAAGAATTTATTTATGCTTTCAGCTTTACAATACAACTAATAAGTGTAATTTGCAAATATAAAGCATCTAAACTGAATGAAAACTGAATGAAAAAAGAATCATTCAAGTTTTAAAGGCGCAAAGAAACAGCAAAAAATGACAAGAGTGATTGAAGCAAACGCAACAAACGTGTTAAAGAAAGAGCACCATTATGAAATTATCGCAAAAAGCTTTTGACCAGTGCCACACTGAGAAAGAAAATGATCATGGATAGCAAGATTGTTCAACAGAATGAGATTCTTCAAGATGATATTCTCATTGAAAAACACGGAAGGGGTAAATTTGAAGGTTTTCGTTTTTATGCCAACAAAAACAGTACCGATCAAATAGCTGGGAAGCAAATTTCGACAGAAATAGAGAATGAGAATTTGATTCTTGCTTTTTCCAAACGCGCGACACGTTTTTGTGCTTGTGCAAATGGAGATTTTACCCTCAGTTCTGATGGAATTGTGCGCTGGATTGGTCAACCCGTAGGACAACTTGTAGCAACAGAAGATTTTTTCAAACCAAAACTGATTGTTTTAGCAGATGAACAACTCACGGGAGAATCCCGCAATAACGTTGTGAAACGATTAGAACGCTTTGTCACCTTTCATTTTGAAACGACTTTAAAACCCCTGTTTGATTTGCGCAATGCTGATAATTTAACGGATTCAACAAACAGTCTTGCTTTACAACTTTTTAACTCTTTAGGGATTTTACCACGCCGCGAAGTCTTAGACATTGTCAAAAACCTTGCACAAGAATCACGTGCCGTTCTTCGACGTCTAGGCGTGCGTTTTGGCGCTTTTCATATCTATGTTGCCGGAATGCTTAAACCTACTCCGGTTCAAGCCATTACTCTCCTGTGGAATCTTCAAAATGCGGAACAAGATCAAACTGGTTTGGGTGAAATTTTTTCAGCATTATCTGCTGGTCGAACCTCTTTGATTGTTGATCCTACCTATAACCGCCAATTTTATCAATTAGCCGGCTACCGAATCTTAGGACAACGTGCTGTACGGATTGATATTTTAGAACGTCTTGCCAATCTCATCCGTCCCGCACTTCATTGGAAACAAGGAAGTGATCCTAAACCCGATGGAGCCTATGATGGCAAAAGTTTTTTTGTTACACCAGCCATGATGTCCATTCTTGGGGCCAATGGAAACGATATGGAAGAAATCCTCAAAGGACTTGGTTATCAATCGTACAGCATAAACAATACTGTTTTTGAACAAAATCTCTTTGCACACCAAGCCTCTTCCCCTGTCAATAGGGCAATGCAAGATGTTCCTGCAGCAGAATGCGTTGGAAGTCAATGGCAAACAATAAGCGATTTAGAAACAACACGAGAAGAAAAAAATACCTCATTCCCAAACACTTTATCCTCTAGTATTGAACAACATCTCCATAAAACCAATCGCTTACCAGCAGCTGAACCTGTTGGGAATTTTGCCAAATCCCCTCGCTCTACAGAAGAAGATAAAGTTATTTTATTATGGCATTATAAGCATCAATTTCCCCACCATGCACAAAAAAAACGTGATAAATTAGGAAATAAGTGGCAAAATAAATCGAAGAACGCTGTAAAAAAAGCGGAATACAAAAATGAAAATTCCCCTCAAGAAGCACCATCACAAGCAAAACGCTCTCATAAGTTCCACAAATCCCAAGGAAAACATGCAAATCATAAGCCCTTTCAAAAAGAAAAGCGCCTTAATCCTGATTCACCTTTTGCGAAACTAGCTGTACTACGCGATCAACTCACCAATCATAAAAACACGCACACACTTTCCTCTAAAGAGAATTAAAGTAACAAATGGAGTTTGATCTTGACCCACGTAGTAACCGACAACTGCATTCACTGCAAATATACCGATTGCGTTGAAGTCTGCCCAGTTGATTGTTTTTATGAAGGGGAAAATATGCTTGTTATTCACCCCGATGAATGCATCGATTGTGGTGTTTGCGTGCCAGAATGCCCAGCAGAAGCGATTTTACCTGATACAGAACCAGGATTAGAAAAGTGGTTAGAACTCAATCTTCATTATGCAAACAAATGGCCTAATCTAACCACCAAAAAAGATCCTCTTCCTCAAGCAAAAGAAATGGATGGTGTTCCAAATAAATTAGAAAAGTATTTTTCAGAAAATCCAGGAAGTGGCGAAGAGTAATGATAAAGTGTACACTCTCCTCCTTCAACGATTGAAAGACTTCTCTTGTAAAAATAAAAAATCCTTAAGCGAAATGATTGATTCTTTTAAATTTTGATGTTAGTGTTATTTTAACATGATCATCTTTCTAAGTATTTTTCTTTGCTTGTTATAGTAAAGCGGTGTATTTTTTTTTGATTTAAAAGTACTCGGCTTTTATGCTCACTTAATTGGTACAATATACTTGGTTAAAGAAAACTCAACCCTCAGGTTTATAACCTGTTTTCCGATACATTTGTTGATCATAAGGGAGTAAACTAAAATATGGCATCCCAACATGGAACGTCTTCCAAGACCAAAGAATTTGCAACCTCTGAATATATCGTCTACCCTACGCATGGAGTAGGACAAATTATAGCGATTGAAGATCAAGAAGTTGCAGGACATAAATTAAAGCTTTTTGTCATTCATTTCGCGAAAGATAAGATGGATGTCAAAGTCCCCATTGCAAAAGCCCTTTCCGTTGGAATGCGTAAATTATCTGCTAGTGATTCTGTCGAACGTGCCTTAAAAGTTTTACGTGGAAAAGCACGCGTTAAACGCACCATGTGGTCACGTCGTGCACAAGAATATGATGCTAAAATCAACTCAGGAGATCTTATTTGTATCGCCGAAGTGGTCCGTGATCTTTTCCGCTCTAATCTACAGCCTGAACAATCTTACTCTGAGCGCCAACTTTATACAGCTGCTCTTGAAAGAATGGCCCGTGAAATTGCGGTTATCAATAGTCTTTCTGAAACAGAAGCGATCAATCTCATAGAGATGCATCTCTCCAACAAGCCGGAACGCGAGTTTAAAACTGAGAGAGAAGAAACAGATGAAAACAGTAAAGCTGTCTACGCTGCATAATACACTCTTTCATCATAATGATGATATTTCGATAAAACCAGCGAAAAGCTGGTTTTATTTTTTAACATCCTCTCTGCCCTTAAGGACAAAGTTTCTTAACCAGCGCCAATCTATAAACAATCTAACTTTTCGACAAATTCCTCCTCCTTATTTTCTTTCTTCATAGATAACAAACTGATTAATCATCATAATCTAGCATTATTCATATTAAATTAGAATCTTGAATATGGTAAGATTTCTCATTTTAAATTGCTCTCATGTTGAAGCAATCAAATCACTTGCTTGTCAATCACAAGAGGAGCTGATCTGTGGGTAAAAACTGTATAAAAAGAGTGAGATACTGTCTCAAGCACCAAAGGATATACCAACATTGGAATCTGGCAAGATGTGTAAGGGGCGGGGGCTTGCTTTTTTATTTAAGCGTAAAGAGCATAGTGCCGTTTATACACTACACCCGAGACTTTACCATTTACCCTTCTACAAAACCATTATAACATTCAAAAACGCCGTCATAAAATGGATGCCACAAATATTGAAAAATATTCCTTTAAAAAAAGCGTGACAGTACAACATAAGCATATTTTGTATTGGGCGCTCTATTTTGCATGAGAAGCATTCCCCCCATTAAAGAACGCGATAAAAAAAACATGAACTAAAACCATCATCTCCATTCTGTAAAAGGCATTCCAAATACTTTTGAAAGCAGTAAAGCTCACTTAAAAAATAACAATAAAAATGAACGTTAGCATTGCCCTTTCAATTTCATACTTTTCCCAAATGAGGTTTCTTATTTCAGAGATTAGGAGATATACGCAATATTCTTACTCCAATCGAACACAAAAAATCTAGAATGATTCATAGAACTCTTAAAAGTCTTAATCTCTATTTCAAACAGACTTCTAAAGATTGGATATTCTCAGCAGGAATTGTCCATATATCATCTTTAATCTGATTCACGAATATGACGCAAAGGATTAATACGAACGCCTGTCAGGATAAGCAAACGCAAAGCCAATTGTGTTATGTTTTGTGTTTTACAGAGTAACTTATAAAAGGAAAGAACATCTCTCCAATCCATGGCTGGTCTATGAGTGGTTTTATGACGTTGTTTGCCTAAGAGTGCGCGTGCTTTTTTTGCTTGTAAATCAACATCCAAACCCAAAGCAACCGCATGTTTGAGACAAAGATTAAGATGCTTCAGTGCTTTATCTGCTGTTGCAGCTTTTGCATGCCAAATAGAGACAAGAATACTTCTCAGTTTGCGTAATCTCTGAAACAGGCAGACAGCCTAATTTAGGGAGAATATAAAGGCGTAAGGGTGAAAACCAATCACAAGCTTTACCATCTCCTTTTAGTTCAGCTTTACGGCTTTCAAAAGCATCTAGAGCAATATCTTTTAAGTAATGGAGATTACGCATTGCCTCACGCTTTTGTTTATCACGTTCTTTAATGAGGTCACGCCCCTCATGCAAAACAGAACACCATTAATTTGTACATTTACGGGCTTGTTTTAAAGAAACATCTCGCAAGGCACCCAAGCCCATTTCACGGCGCCGACCATGAATGGTATAACGTTAAGTCCATTGACCACCCCCATCTCTTACGTTTGTGAAGAAGCAAGCCGGCACCATCACTATATTTTCCAGCTCGTGGGTGTTGCGACAGCCCTTGGCACTTAAGACAATTCATAAGAACCATTTCTAGTCCTTTCTTATACAAATTTTATCCACACACTTATCCCGCTTATGACGTGCAAGCGAGTGGTTTTGATTGATTCTAGATAGAGAGATTTGAAAAAAGTGAATTATATATATAAATCAATATGTTGTATAGTGATTAACAGATAACAAAAAAATCATAAACTTAGGTAAGCACCACTATAAAATCATTCATAAACCAGCTATGAACTGGAAAAACGTACCGGCTTTGTAAAATACTTTGCTACCCCCACACATAACATATTTGGTTTTAAGTTTACTTATTTTTACAAGCTGTTCCCAACAAATCCCTTATATTCACAAAAATACGAAAAATATATGGAAAATTCTTAGTTCAAAAATATGAAAAGACAGCGTGATATTTATAGAAGAGTCTCATATACCTTTATCATAAAAAGCACTAAAGATTATTGAATCTGTATAGCTTTTGTCTTGTAACGGTTTTCTCTTTTCTGCTCATAAGAAAGCACGCTGATATCAGCATACACTTAACCCCAATGTTACAACAATTCTTACATTTGAAAATATTCATTATAGACATTTTTTCCTTTTTTATAGAGTTTTTACCCACATGCCAGCCCCACTTGTGACCGAAAAGCAAGTGATTGTCATTGATTCAACATAGGGAAAAATTTGAAATGAGAAAATCTCTACGATAGATCTTCCATTTAAGGCGCAAAACAACAAATGATCTCTATAAATCAATGTAATGTCGATCTCTATTTTTTAAGGAGAATCACATGTCACAATATAAGTCTATAGACAAACCATTGCCTTAAATATTCTCATAAAAAACACCGTTATGCTTTATGCTTAAAGCCTTACATGGATCAACCGCCTTAAAGACGATATTTAACGGTCTAATAGGATTCTCTCTACGGTCAATAAAGATTAAGTGTGATACAAAATGATTCTATTACTGAGCTAACTTATATCAATACCCAAGCTCTTAACGAAGTCATCATAAAAGACACTGATACAAGCAATCCTTTATAGCCTCCCAAGAAAACAAGAAAATCATCTCCCACAATAGAATCATTTTTCTACAGAAAAACTTTATCCCACACATGTTTTCAAGAAAAAGTGAAAAACGCATCTTACCCAATGCATTCACTAATGAAATAAAAGAAGTTCACCAATGGAAAAGAAAGAAAGCGCTCAGTCTTTAACTACTAAAACGGAACGCCCACGATACATTCCCTGTTCCACATCGATAGAAGACGATGCAAGGGAACCTCAACATTCATCTTAAAGCGAAAATGCACGCCCCAAGCGTGCATTGATCGATGAAATAAAAGAAGTTCACCAATGGAAAAGAAAGAAAACGCTAAAGTTTTAACTACTAAAACGGAACGCCCACGATACATTCCCTGTTCCACATCGATAGAAGACGATGCAAGGGAACCTCAACATTCATCTTAAAGCGAAAATGCACGCCCCAAGCGTGCATTGATCGATGAAATAAAAGAAGTTCACCAATGGAAAAGAAAGAAAGCGCTCAGTCTTTAACTACTAAAACGGAACGCCCACGATACATTCCCGTTTTCAAATCAATGTGATGAGGACGACGTAATTCACCAGAATTTTTATCTTCGATATAAGTCGGCGCCTTCAGAGCATCAGCCGAACGGCGCATGCCCCTCTTCGCTGGAGAGGTTTTTCGTTTAGGTACAGCCATAAAAAGACACTCCAAATCCATTAAAACAGAAAAAGCAATGTCAAAAATGACAATGCTTCATTTAAAAACACCATAAAATTTGAAGATATTATACACTGATAAAAAAGAAGAGGCAATGTCAAAATGATCCTCCTCTTACTAAAAATGACCTTCTTATTATAAAAAATGGTGTCACAATAATCAAATGAATATCAAAAACACTGCAAAATTTGAGAATTTTATACACCAATGAAAGCTTTTTTATAAGACCTTCATTTAATTTTTATTTGGTTTCAAAAGGGATTAGCGCATACAGTAGAGATACGGATAAAAAGAGAAGTTGATTTTTAATAAAAAATGACGCCAATTTATGAAAACAAGAAAAAGTGACAATCTTTCTCTTTAAATTTCATAATTTCATTTTTGTAAAAACAAAGGAAGCAAGAATGCACGAATTTACCACCCTTCTTGCAAAA
>NZ_JBHIQG010000102.1:0-7379 GCF_042196425.1 Bartonella sp. AD328YNZD
GCAAAATAACATACTATCTTTCGTGAAGATTTTGTCCCTTTAGAGAATAAATCGAATATTTCAGATAGTTCTCTTCACGCCTCAACAAAAATCCTCTTCTTTGAGAGGATTCCTAACCTATGCTTCCTTCCTCAGACTTAAAAATGAGAGACAAAAAACGAAGAAATTGGTTTTTTGAAAATTTAATCTTTAATAATCTTTTTCATAAAAGAGACCAATACTAGAATTTTGTTCACTTCCTATGGCTCCTTTAGCTTTGAGATGACGCGAAATATCCAAATTAATTGTCCCTTTCGTCGTTCCATCAGAACCTGCTTCAAAGCCTAAATAAATATTATTGTGTATGTAGCGTCCAATACGTAAACCTGTCTTACCCTTTTCATTAACCATAACATCAAGATCATCAAGCCCAATTTTAGTTCGTAAAGTATTCAATAAAGATGTATTAGAAGCACCCGCAAGATCAGCTGCTGCTGCCGCAAGTTGAGCAATCTGAAATGGTGATAGTTCATTGAGAGAGCGATTAAAAATCAAACGTGCTAAAATCTCATCCTGTGGCAAATTCGGTTGTGAAGAAAAATTAATATCAAGATTATCAATTGTCCCACTTACAGTTACAGTGACACGAATATCACCACTGGTATTGTTGGTTACAAAATAAACCGTAGGATTAAGATTACCGCTAAAACTCGCTTGTCCTTGATCAAAATTAAGACGTTGCGAAAGAATATCAAAACGTCCACGAATCATTCTAAATTCACCAACTGGATGTACATCATTCAATGGACCCGCGAGATTAATGCCTCCTCCCAGTTCAGCATCTAACCCTTTTCCGCGTACAAAAAATTGATTGCGTGCTGTAACGCGCATATTTGATATCACAACAGATGAAGATTCTTGCGTGACAATACGGCTTTTGGTCGTGTTCTTAACATCAGCACGCTCAAGTGTTGTTTGAATCGATTTGGTTAAATTCTTATTTCTGACATCAAGAAACTTAGCACTTTTAAAATGATCAGGAACCAGAATTTCAGCTTTTTCAACGATAATATCACCACCAATAACAAGATCACTTAAAAAATGGCCCGTCATTGTCATCTTACCTGACAATGTTGCAAGAATCATAGAACCATCATTATAGTTGGCATTATCAAGATGAAAGATCAAATCTGCCTCTAGATCATTAGAGATACGACCTGAAGCAGAAATCCCCCCCCCATCAAACGAAGAAGCTGAAGCTTTCTCTATAAGAATATGATCGCCTTTTAATTTGCCTTCAAGTGTTACATTATTCAATCCTACATTGGTTTGTGAATCAAAAAAGCTCCCGTCGTCTATAGAAATATTTCCTATCAATTGTGGCTTTGATAACGCACCATTAAGAGCTGTATCAATTCTTGCTGTACCCATTATATATGCACCACGCTTGGCTAATAAGAGATTAACAAAATCAAGAGGCATTATCCCTTTAATGTTTAGTTTTGCCTCTAAACCATTGACGGAAACAGGACCATTGATGGAGAGATCTAACCCTTTATCTCCAGTAGCTACCATATTCTCGATATGCAATGTCAATTTTTTGTAAGAACCATGAGCATTTATATTGACCGACATCGGTCCTTTAGGCGTCATAGTGGTTAAACTTTTACCAGAAAACTCGAAATGAGCATATGGATCCTTTATTGTTCCACCAATATCAACCTTGCCTATCACCGCCCCATCAAACGCTTGTCCTGTAATAAAACTATTCGCCAAGCGCGCAGATACATTTTGTAAATTAATATGAAGATCAAGCTTGGCTTGATCTAAAGATACACGTCCTTGTGCCTGTGCTTGCACTCCTTCTCCTATTAAATTTGCATTCAAAGTAAGGTTTTGATCTATGGTTTTTCCCGTAGCAGAGAGAGAAAAAGGCATAATTTTTTTATCTTGAAAAGCAACGGTTGTCAGTCCTTCACCTTTTATATCGTAAGTTATATCAGGTTTTTTTAAATGACCACGAATCATAACCTGCCCTGTTACACTCCCTGCTGCTCCAAGATCGGATTTCCACAGATTGACTAAAGTAGCAGGAAGCGCATTCATTGTAAGTTGTAAATTCAGGGTATCTTGAATATTCCCTGCAAGGATGATATTGCCTCCATTTATTGCAATTCCTAATTCATTGATTGTCATTCCATCTTTATCAAAAGCAATTATGGATGGCTTCGGCAATGTTGCATGAAAAGTATGTTGTTTTAAATCCACATTTTCAATTTGCACTTTTCGTTTTATATTGTCTGGAAGTTCCTCAACCATTAAACGACCAGAAAGTTGTGCATTGAGAGTATCATGCAACATCGCTTGGACAGTAAAAACCGTTTGTCCATTATTTCTATCGGCGTGAACATTTAAACGATTGACCATTATCAACGGTGTTTGAATATGTTCTGCATTGATAACTCCTTCAAACTGAGTCATGCTAAAAGGATCGAATATGTCAGCATCTATTGCCAATTTTTTTATTTTATTCTTGGCAAAACTCAAATGGTTAACAGACGCTTTCACATTGATTGTTTGTCTGCCATTTCGTTCATCAAAAATAAAATCTCCTTTTACTTTTCCACTACCATCCTGCAAAAATAACGCTGAAAGCACTGAAATATCATCGGCATCAATATGCAACGCTCCTTTCACAAAACCTCCAAGTTGTTGAGAAAGATCACCGGTTATTTTTGCATTTCCCCCTCTAATATCGATATCTCTAAGTTTTCTCATCTTCTGAGAATTTTGAAAAGAAGCAGATAAATACAACGGCTTTTTAGCAAAAGTTCCTTCACCTTTTACAACTCCTGTTAAAGAGGTAATCGGTGCTGTATTATCCATAAGTGCCTCTATGTTAAACGTTGTGTTTTGAAGTTTCTTCCCCACAAAGAGTGCTTCAGCCACATGAGCACGTGTATTGAGTTTTATATGGCTATTGCGCCCCCTCACCGTACCTTGAATTGTAAGTGCACCACTTATCTTCGGATCTAATTGAGCTAGATCAAATACTTGAGCAGATAAGTCCATTTTAGCACTTTCATCTGAAAAATAACCATCAGCCTTTATGTTTGCATATTGATTTTTCAAATTTAAATGACGCAAAATGAAACCCTTCGTATTTCGAGCAGCTCCACCTGAAAGAGTGATATTATTTTTGAATAAACGATCAAAAGGCTGCACACCTATTTGCATATTGTTAGCCATTCCTGATAATTTGAGATCAAAAATGCCACTCAATAAACCGATAGTTCCTTTGGCTTTAATATCTGCACTACCAGAGAGCGATTGTTTACTGAATACTTCCAAAGGAGCTAATGTTTGAGCTTTTAAACCAAGATCGCCTTTAAAAATAAAATGCTCCATTGTCCCTTTTAACCAAGAAGAAAAACCCTGAGACGTTATACTAAAATCATGAATCAAAATTGGTTTTCTAGAAACAATATCCGTATCTAGATGCACATGAACCACTTGGCTTAAATTTTCTACTAATGACCCCTTAATCTTTTTAATCCCTTGAAGCTTACCATTAATCTGAATACCAACATGACGAGAAGCTGCATCATCAAGATTTTCACTCACTCCCCCCATATCAAAAATCGCATCATGAATATAAATATTTTTATTGCTTAAATGACGTACAACGAGCTGCCCATTCCAAGATTGTTGCCCTTCACGACCATAGTCAATGTTCAAAGAAATATTCTTTGCATGCTTATGTGCCTCTGATACTGATAAATGAACAAATCCTTTTTCTTTCTCAAGAGCCATTTTTCCATCAACAAAAAGCCGCCGCAAAAATCCATCAGCTGTTATTTCAGCATTGGATAAAACATTCATTTCTTTGCTCTGAATAACCATCTGATCAAGATGCATCACACCTTCTCTTGTCCTTCTTGCTTGTGCTTTCAACGTTACATCAGACTCAAAGATGTCACGATATTGAGAAGGCATTAAAGGGTTCAGTTTGCCCACTAGTTTCGTAGACAAACTATGTCCTTCTGCAATATTTGCAAAAATAATATTGCCTTCTAAAACAGAAGAATGATCAGCTTCCAACGAAAGTCTAACAACCAAATCATCAAAAGTACCTTCACCTTTAATGGCGAGATTTAATGCTGGGTGTTTTTCAATGTTGAAAACATTCGTTAAAATGCCATTTTGTGGCTCATTAGCAGAAATATCAATTTTGGCTGTACGATTGCTATCAGATATCTTCGTTAGAATAGAAAAAGAGCCAGGTGCATCTAAACGATGTGTCTCTATATCAACATTAAAATCACCACTATCTAAAGTGACATTGCCTTCTAAAGACATATCAGCAGAAAAACCAAAAAGATTCTGTTCAAACGTTATATGTTGAGCTGTAAGCGCATTGATAGAAAGAGCAAGTGGCAATTTTGGGAAAGAAAACTTACCCATCTCAAGGGAAGAAACAAGAGAAGAATTGCCTTGCGGTTTGCGTAAAAACGTAACTTGTTCTGCCGAAAGTTGATTAATATCCATCCGCCCTCTCAGCAATGCTAGACGATTCCAATCCATTTTAGCATTGGTAATTTTAAGCCAAACTCCTTTTTTATCACTGATAGTAATAGCATCAATGGACGTTTGAGAAGACAGTGCCCCTTGCATATTGTGTAAACGAACTTGACGATTAGGCGCTGAAAGCTTGCGTTCAATTAAAGAAACAAACCATGAGCGATTATCTGTTTTCATCTCGTTAGAGAAAAGATTTCCTCCCCTTTGCGTAAAAACAAAACTCCCCACCACAAAACACAAAAATCCAAAGAAGAAAACTGATAAACGTACACCTTTTTTCATTAAAATGCTTGTCCTATACCCACATAAAAACCAATGCGAGGATCGCCCTGCTCTCTCTTTAAAGGAAAGGCTAAATCAACGCGTAAAGGACCAAGACCCGTCATATAACGACCTCCTATACCAGCTCCCCATTTAATTTTTTGAGAAAAATCAAAATTCGCCTTTTTCCCTGCGATACCTCCATCAAGAAAACTGACAAATCCTATCTTATCATTTAAAGAAACACGCAATTCTGCCGATCCCTCAATAAGTGACCTTCCACCAACAATAGCATCATTTTCTGTTTTGATACCAATATTACGGTAAGCATAACCACGAATAGAGCCCCCACCACCAGCAAAAAAAAGCGTATCCGCAGGAACCTGTGCTGTCTCATTCCCCAAAATGGTCCCAAGCTTTGCCCGCGCAGCAAAAACAAAACGATCCCCTTCATCTAACGCCCAATAAGAACGACATTCTGCCGTTATTTTTGTCACAAAATTGCTAAAACGCATTTCATAAAAAGGCTCAATCAGAACTTCACCATACAAACCTTTTGTCGCATTGAGCTTATTATTACGACTATCGTAAATCAAACCACTAGGAAATCCAATTGTTGTAAAATTACGGTTCCCAAAATAGATATCACGTGAATAACTATTCGAAACTTCTAAAGCAGCCTGTCCCGATAGATTACCATTGAAAATATGCGTAATACCTAATTTCCCTTTTATCGCTTTTGTCGTATAATTTTCTAGAATATCTTGCTGTATTTTTAATTCTGATCTGAAGTCCGTATTAGGAGTAAATACACCAGGCTTTATAAATGTGCCACCCAAAAGATAATCAAAATTTTTAAAATTATATGATTGCTTTTTATCGCTACCAACACCACTTATTTTCGTCTCAACTTTAAGGACTTCTGCATGACCAAAAAGATTGTTATGCATCCAATAAGCTTCAAAACCAGCACCATCTAATGTTGAGTAGCCGCCACCTATACCAAAACGACGCGGTTTGCGTTCTTGTACAACAAGCGTAAGTGGTAAACGTCCATCAGGATTAATTGTATCAGCCTCATGTATATTAATAGCACGAAAAATACCAAGGCGCGCAAGACGCTCACTAGCCTTGGTTAATGCATCAGAATCGTATTGCTGTCCTGGTTTCAATCCTGTCATCCATGCGATATAAGCTGAATCTACACGTGGTTTATTACTTATATTGCGCACACTTAAAGGACCATAATAAGCCTTTTGTCCAGGATCAACAATAATCCGTCCTTCTACACGCAATGCAGCATGGTCAGCCACAATCTCCCTCTTTATAACTTTAGCTTTAGGATAACCTTGTTGGCGCCATCCTTCTACCGCCCATTTTTCTGCTTTCAAAATAGTTTCAGATTTGGCAATAGCTCCAACTTTATAGTCCAATTCTTCAATTGTGGGTATTTTATGCTTTTGATGTTTTGCAAACAGAGCAACTTTATCAATATTTGCAATACTAAAAACATATTGTGGACCAGCATTAATCGTAATAACAATATTAGATTGTACTGGAAGTTGAGTTACCGGACTTAAATCAGCAACTTCTAAACCATTAATTTTAATACTAATAACACCACCGTAGCGTCCATCAGCATAAAGAGCGGAAAGAATTACCCGATAATCTGAACGCGCTTTGGCTAACAAACCAGAAGAACTAGCAGATGATTTTTCTTTATCAGCAACAAGAGAAGAGACAGATTTAACTATTTTTACACCTTCTAATGGTGCCCCTGGCGGAGCAACAACATCAACTTTATAAAATCGCTCTGTACTTTTGACATTATTTGAAGGAGAATTTGTTTTCTTTTGACCAAAAAGAGAGAGACCCAAAAAATCAAACGCCGCAAGTGGCTGTGGAAAAGCAAAAGCAAAACACAAGCCCATAAATACACAGCGCACAGTTCCTGATTTTAATAAAATTCTTGTCTGGTATACCATAAAATCAGATACCTTTAATACACTTTGCATCTACTACGCTTTAAATAATATACAAATAAGAAAGGTAAATATAATTACTTTGCATATTTTACACGTTTTATCACATCAAAGAACGATCTGCGATACATAACGTAACCCACCCCTTATATCTTCACAAAATTTTGCACTGTTGCGTAACACGAACAGCCTCATTCCTTTTTCCTAACATATTTATTTAGCTTATTATAAATGTTTATAACTGTTTTATTGCACAACATATTATCATGGTTAAATTTGTACAAATAACTTACCATGAAAACGCTACAAAACTCTGCGTATTGTATATAGATTTCTCTATAAAAAACCATAGAAATGCTTCTTGATTTTTATGTATAGATATGATTGTCTTTCCCAAATCTCAAGGGGGGAAACAACTACAATGATCGCACATATTACAACTGTTGCTTTTCGCGGTCTAGAAGCCGTTCCTGTCGATGTACAGGTTATGATTTCATCCGGTAAAATAGGAATGGCTATTGTTGGATTAGCTGATAAGGCAGTTGCAGAAAGCCGTGAACGTGTACAAGCAGCCCT
>NZ_JBHIQG010000103.1:0-7374 GCF_042196425.1 Bartonella sp. AD328YNZD
AGGGCTGCTTGTACACGTTCACGGCTTTCTGCAACTGCCTTATCAGCTAATCCAACAATAGCCATTCCTATTTTACCAGACGAAATCATAACCTGTACATCGACAGGGACTGCTTCTAGACCGCGAAAAGCAACAGTTGTAATACGTGCGATCATTTATTTATTTTCCCCCTTTAGACTTGGTAGAGACAATCATATCTATTTATAAAAATCAAGAAGCATCTCTATAGCTTTTTTTATAGAGAGAACTATATACGTGGGCAGTTTTTTAGCATTCCCATGGAAAGTCATTTGTACAAATTTAACCATGATGATATGGGACGCAATAAAACATTTATAATAAGCTAAATAAATATGTTAAGAAAAAAAAGAATGAGGCTGTTCGTGTTATACAACAGTGCAGAATTTTATGAAAATATAAGGGGAGGATAACGTTATGTATCGCAGAGTGTTATTTGATGTGATAAAACGTGTAAAATGTGCAAAGTAATTATATTTACCTTTCTTATTTTTATATTATTTAAAGCGTAGTAGATGCAAAGTGTATTATAAGGTATCTGATTTTATGGTATACCAGACAAGAATTTTGTTAAAATCAGGGACTATGCGCTGTGTATTTATAGGCTTGTGTTTTACTTTTTCTTTTCCACAGCCACTTGCTGCATTTGATTTTTTCGGCATCCCTCTTTTTGGTCAAAAGAAAACAAATTCTTCTTCACATTATGCTAAAAGTACAGAGAAATTTTATAAAGTTGATGTTGTTGCACCGCCAGGTGCACCATTAGAAGGTATAAAAATAGTTAAATCTGTTTCTTCTCTTGTTGCTGATAAAGAGAAAGCATCCGCCAGTTCTTCTGGTTTGCTCGCCAAGGCGCGTTCAGATTATCGAGCAATTCTTTCTGCTCTTTATGCTGATGGACGCTATGGTGGTATTATTAGTATTAAAATTAATGGCTTAGAAGTCGCTGATTTAAGTCCGGTAACTCAACTTCCAGCACGGTCCAATATTGTTATTACAATTAATGCTGGTCCACAATATGTTTTTAGTATTGCAAATATTGATAAAGTAGCTCCGTTTGAAAAACGTAAAGCGCATAAAATGCCCACAATTGAAGAATTGGGCTATAAAGTTGGGGCTATTGCTAAATCTGAAACTATTTTGAAAGCAGAAAAATGGGCGATAGAAGGATGGCGGCAACAAGGTTATGCTAAAGCTAAAATTATGAAGAGTGAGGTCGTGGCTGACCATGCTGCGTTGCGTGTTGAAGGACGGATTGTTGTTGCTCCTGGACAAAAGGCTTATTATGGTCCTTTAAGTGTGCGTAATATAAGTAAGAAACCACGTGTAGATTCAGCTTATATCGCGTGGATGACCGGATTGAAACCAGGGCAGATATACGATTCCGATGCGTTAGCTAAGGGAAATGAACGTCTTGCGCGCCTTGGTGTTTTTCGTGCTATCAATATACGTGAGGCTGATACTATTAATCTAGATGGACGTTTACCGCTTGCACTTGTTGTACAAGAACATAAACCGCGTCGTTTTGGTGTAGGCGGTAGCTATTCAACTTTAGACGGTGCCGGTTTTGAGACTTATTGGATGCATAACAATCTTTTTGGTCATGCAGAGACTCTTAAAATTGAAACAAAAATAACTGGTGTTGGTAGCAATAAAAAGCAATCATATAATTTTAAAAATTTTGATTATCTTTTCGGAGGCACATTTGTAAAGCCCGGTGTACTCACGCCAGATACAGATTTCAGGTCAGAATTAAAAATACAACAAGATGTTTTAGAAAATTATACGACAAAAGCCATCAAAGGAAAATTAGGTATTACGCATATTTTTAATGGTAATCTATCGGGACAGGCTGCTGTAGAAGTTTCAAATGGTTATTCACGTGATGTCTATTTTGGGAGCCGTAATTTTACAACAATCGGTTTCCCTAGCGGCTTGATTTACGATAGTCGTAATAATAAGTTTAATGCAACAAAAGGTTTATATGGTGAAGTTTTCATTGAGCCTTTTTATGAGATGCGTTTTAGCAACTTTGTTGCAAAAGTAACAGCAGAAGGTCGCTCTTATTGGGCGTTGGATGAAGGGGATCGTTTTGTTGTTGCTGCGCGGGCAAAGCTTGGTACAATTCTTGGGAATGATACAGCACAAGTACCCGCAAATACGCTTTTTTTTGCTGGTGGTGGGGGCTCTGTTCGTGGTTATGCTTACCGTAATATTGGTATCAAAACAGAAAATGATGGGGTTGTTGGTGGACGGGCGCTTATTGAGGGGTCAGCAGAATTGCGTGTTTCTTTAAATGATAAAATAGGGTTTGTCAGTTTTCTTGATGGAGGTTTAGTAGGGGAAAAGGCGAATTTTGATTTTTCTCAAAAAATTAAATGGGGAGCCGGTATAGGAGGTCGTTATATGACGGGTCTTGGTCCTTTACGCGTTGATTTAGCCTTTCCTTTAAAGAGAGAGAAGGGTGACCCTCGCATTGGTTTTTATGTGGGTATAGGGCAAGCATTTTAATGAAAAAAGGTGCACGTTTATCAGCTTTCTTCTTTGTATTTTTGTTTTTTGGGGTGGGTTGTTTTGTTTTTGCGCAAAGAGGAGACATTCTTCCCTCTAGCGAAATGAAAACAGATGATCGCTCATGGTTTGTTTCTTTAATTGAACGAAAGCTTTCAGCGCCTAATCGTCAAGTTCGTTTACACAATATGCAAGGGACACTGTCTTCTCAAACATCAATTGATACTATTACTGTCAGTGATAAAAAAGGGGTTTGGCTTAAAATTACCAATGCTAAAATGGATTGGAATCGTCTAGCGTTGCTGAGAGGGCGGATGGATATTAACCAGCTTTCGGCAGAACAGGTTACATTTTTACGCAAACCGCAAGGCAACTCTTCTTTTGTTTCTTCCCTTGAGACAGGTAAGTTCTCTTTACCAAAATTGCCGCTTGCTCTTTCTATCAATACACTTACAGCCCAACATGTGACATTTGAACAGAATCTTTTTGGTTTTTCTGCTGATATATCCTTAAAAGGCAATTTCACCTTGGCTAGTGGTAATTTTGATGTCGATATAGCAGCTCATCGTTTAGATGCACCGGGTTCTTTTTCTGTTCTCACCAAGATATCTGATAGTAATCGTACAGCTCAAATTGATATTTCTGCTAACGAACCACAAAATGGTATTTTGGCGAATATTTTTAACATTGAACAACGTCCGGCATTAAATCTCGTCATGAAAGGTGATGGTACTTTTGATGATTTGGTTATCAAACTTTCTTTAGAGTCTGATCATCATTCTATTGTAGATGGTAATGTTATTCTTGCAAGCGTTCCAGAAGGACAGAGTTTTTCTACGAAACTAGAGGGAACACTGAGCCCTTTAATACCTTCTCAATATCGTAGTCTCTTTGAATCTAATATAACATTAAAAGCAAAGGCAAGAAGAACAAAAGAAGGTTTGACACACCTTGATCAGATGGTTATTCAGAACAAAGCAATGAATGTTATAGTCAATGCTGAAATAACCGCCGATGGATTCTTGCGACGGCTTTTTGTTGATGGCAAAATGGCTCTTGATAACGAAAAGGAGTCTGTTCATTTATCTGTATCAGAAGTGCCAAAACCTGCGAATACTCTTGCTTTGAACATTGACTATGGTCGCGAAGGGCAACAATCTTGGAATGGGCGGTTGGTTGTAAGTCATTTAAGCAATAAAAATATTTATATTCGCGATGCAATTTTTGATATGGGAGGAGTAAGCGAAAATCTTGATAATGTAGCTTCTCGTCATGTTGGTGTTCAGGTTAAAGGGACGCTTCAAGGGGTTAAAAAGATTAAGGGAGCGTTAGTAGAAAATTTAAGCCAAGCGGTTCATGTGCATTTAGATACTGATATTGTTTCGAATAAACCAATTTTGATTCATGATCTGAGTGTTACGGCTCAGGGTTTTTCTTCTTGGTTAAAAGGGACAATGGAGAATTTTGTTTTTAAAGGCGATCTCGGTTTAAAAGCTCAAACATTAACTCCTTTGGAAGTGTTCAGTAAACAATCACTTTCTGGTAATGCAGATATTAAAGCCAAAGGAACGATCAGTTTATTGAGTGGCATTTTTGATCTCCAATTATCAGGAATGGCTGACGATATGAAAATAGGCATGCAGTCTTTTGATCGTTTATTCAAAGGAAATACTAGTCTTTCAGGTGGAGTTGCTCGAAATACAAAGGGCTTCATTTTACGTCATTGGAATTTGAAAAATCAATATACAAACATAAAGGCTAATGGTTATTTTTCAGATGAAAGCGCTAAAATGGACTTATCTGCTCAAATATCTGATTTGTCCAAATTAGACCCAAAGATAAGTGGTGCACTTACAATTCAAAGTACGGCGAGAGGGAGCAATAGCCATATAAAACTAAATACACGTGCTCATGTGGCTGAAGCACTCTTTGTGGGGAAGAAACTTCAAAACACAACGTTTAACATAGAGGCACTTATGGATAATACAGCACCGATTACTTCTTTAACAGGAGTTGTAAAAGGTGAAGGAACTTTTGCTAAGAAACCTTTGCATTTATCGGCCTCTTTTGAAGATTCTCATAAAATTCGAAAACTTGAAAATATCGATATTAGAGGGGGAAATGCAAAAATAACCGGTGGTCTTTCTCAACAACTTGGAGGTTTTTTGAAAGGAGCGCTGCATATTGATGCCGATGATATTTCCGTACTTTCAGCGTTATTTTTGCAGGATGGTAGTGGAAAAGTAAAAGGAGATTTTATTTTTGATGAACAAAATGGCAGACAAAAAACCAATGTGAAGGCGCATGTTAACCATTTGAATTTTTCCAAGAATAAAATAAAAAAATTGGCAATAGATGCTGATATATTCGATCCTTTTGGCATGACTCAGTTTGAAGGAGTTCTCAATGCAGAACATATTCAAACACCTTTGGTAATGGTCAATCGTTTAAATGCTCACGCTGATAGGAATAATGGACAAACGGTTTTTACTGTTCAGGCGATGTTGCATGATACTCTCAATGCACGGCTTTCTGGTCGTTTAATGGTTGAGGAACTTCCAGAAAGTATAAAACGAGAAGTGCAAATTGAAACTGTGGACTTAAAACAACATACTTTTCATGCAACATTGCTGAAGCCATCCATAATTGCTTTTGATAAAGATGGAATAACAATCAATGAATTAGGAATTGCAATAAATGGGGGCAACATCATCTTAGCAGGGAATATTCAAGATACCCTGAATTTACGACTTACAATGAATGCCCTTCCTGCTACTTTAGTCAATTTGTGGAAATCCGATCTTGGAGCAGCAGGGAGTGTAACAGGGCAGGTTATGATTCGTGGTCATTTAAAAAAACCTGATATAAATTACGATATAAAAGGTGAGGGACTGACAACCGTTGCTTTTCAAGATAAAAAAATTATGCCTTTTTCTCTTTCTGCTACGGGAAACACTGTAGATCAAAATCTTACTTTGAATGCAAATTTAACAGGAGAAGGAGTACAAGCACAAGCTCAGGGGCATATATCTCTAGAGAAAAATGCGCTTGATTTTCATATTAATTTGCAAAATTTATCTGCGCGTTTGGCGAATGGTTTTATTGCAGGACAAGCACTTGATGGGACAGTGATAGGTAAAGTTGATATTGGTGGAAGAATGAAGGATCCATCTGCTCATTTTGAGCTTTCTAGTCAAAATTTAACCGCTATGACGCCTAAAGGACCGATGTCAATCAATATAAATGCTCGTGGTTCTTATAAAAAATCGACATTTCATATTGAAAATATGATAGCTACTGGAGATAAAGGATTAGATCTTTCCATCCATGGGCCTGTATCTCTTAATGGTTCAGAGGCAAAATTAAACGTTAAAGGGATAATGCCTCTTGATTTTGTTAATCTCTTATTAGCCAAGCGTGGTGCACATATAACGGGTACAGCAAGAATTGATACAGCTCTTAATGGGGCATTATCAAAGCCACAATTGATAGGAAATATTTCTATAGGCGACGGTAGCTTTTTTGATTCACAAACAAATGTAGGATTGAATAATATAACAATTGAAGGCAAATTGAAAGGTGATCATATCCTTATAGAAAAAGCTTCAGCTTCTTCGTTTGAGGGGGGAGGAATTTCTGCTTCAGGTCGTATTTCTAATGGTCTAGAGACAGATTTGATATTTCATCTTGATAATGCCAATTATAATGATGGTTCTATGATTCTGGCAACATTATCAGGTGAGATGACAATGACAGGTCATTTTTTAAATGATCTTGTTCTTGGTGGTGATATCATCGTTGAAAAAGCTGAAGTTTTTGTTCCTGATCATTTTAAAAGTGCCAAGTTTCTTGATGTTAGAAATAAGAATTTAACTAAATCGATTCAAACAACACTTGAACGTGCTGATGTTAAGAACACGAACAAAAGCAAAAGCCGTATAGTTACACAAGAATCTTCATCTGTCGTGCTATCAAATATGCGTATTACTGCACGCAATCAATTTTTTGTACGCGGAAAAGGCTTAGATGCTGAACTGGGAGGACGCATTAATCTAGCAGGTCCATTGAATGATGTGCATCCAGTTGGTGAATTTAGAATGATTCGTGGACGTTTTGATATCCTGTCGCAACGTCTTAATTTCGATCAAGGACAAGCGAGTTTTAGTGGTAATCTTAATCCTACGGTTTATTTTGTAACCAACAATAACAGTGGTGATATTCGCGTCACTGTAACTGTAAGTGGGACGGTTGATAATCTTGATATTAATTTTTCATCACAACCAAATTTGCCTCAGGATGAGATTTTGGCGCGTTTGATTTTTAATCGCTCTCTTAATGAATTATCACCATTTCAGATTGCTCAACTTGCAGCGGCAGCGGCTGATCTTGCAGGTGGTTCTAATACATCTTTGTTGAATACTTTACGAACTAAAATTGGACTTGATGATCTTGATGTTATCGTTAATGAGAAGGGTAATACAGGCTTACGTATTGGACGCTACATACACAATAATATTTATTTGGGCTTTGAAGCAGGGTCTGATGGAACAACGAAAGGGACAATTAATTTAGATATTTCGCGTCATCTCAAAGCTAAAGGTGCCATAGGAAATGAACAAAATTCTAGTATAGGTCTCTTTTATGAAAGAGATTATTAAAGATTGAATTTAAAAAAACAATTTCTTCGTTTTTTGTCTCTCATTTCTAAATCTGAGGAAGAAGACATAGACTAGAAATACTATAAAAGAAGAAGCTTTTTGTTGAGGCTTGAAGAGAACTATCTGAAATATTCGATTTATTCTCTAAAGGGACAAAATCTTCACGAAAGATAGTATGTTATTTTGC
>NZ_JBHIQG010000104.1:0-7338 GCF_042196425.1 Bartonella sp. AD328YNZD
TTATGGCAGATGGGGAAGGAGCCTATTTTGTGTTTTGATGGTGATGATGCGGGTTTAAAAGCTGCTTTTCGTGTTGCAGATCGTGTGTTGCCTCTTTTAAAGGCTGGGGTTTGTGTACGCTTTGTTTTGTTGCCGCAAGGAAAAGATCCTGACGAAATTGTTTGTGCTGGTGGTGCACAGCTTTTTTCTTCTTTTTTGCAAAAAGCAATTCCTTTGAGTGAGCTTTTATGGTGGCGTGCTACCTATGGAAAGCATTTTGAAACTCCAGAGACACGAGCAGCTCTGGAAAAACACCTAAAACAACAAATTTTTACGATTAAGGATGAAGATGTTCGTCGTTATTATTTGCAAGATGTAAAAAAACGCCTTTTTGATTTTTTTCGTCCCTCTTTTTCTAAAAAAAATGGAGGAGGAAGATATGATCTGTCTTCGCCAAATAGGATTTTTAAAGAGCAATCCTTTTCTCTGTTAGCAAATTCTGAAATAGTACGAAATTCTTCGCAAGCTATTCCTGTGCGCGAAGCAGTGATTTTACTCACTTTAGCTTACTATCCTGAGTTGTGGTATGAAAATTTTGAGATTCTTTCTGAGTTAGAATTAAAAAATACTCAATTGATGTGTTTTCATCAAGCTATGTTGGAAATTCTTGGCAATCAGCAGCTTCATGATAAAGAGACAATGGTTGCGTTCTTGGAAAAAAGAGGGCAAAAGGCTCTGTTAGAGCGTATGAAACATCTTGTGCAAAATATTGGTATGCGTATTATCTTTAGTGGAGCCCCTATAGAAGATGCACGTGCTATATTAAAACAAGCTGTCTACTTGCATCTTCAAGAACACCACCTACATAAAAGGTTACAGGATATTGAAGAGCAACTTGTAGAAAATCCTAAGAGTGAGGTTTTTGATCTGCTTCGTGAGATAAAAAATGAGCTGGAGCAGATGCAGGCAACAGAAGCGTTAATTGAAGGGTTTGGAAGTTGGTTGGATGAAAAAATAGACGGGAATGCACAAGATACGATAAAATGATTCGCTTTTTTAATGCGAATCAGTCACTTAAATTTTAGATAAGGAAGTTTTATGTGGAGTAATATTTTCATAAAGGTGATGATTAAATTCTAGAAAAAGCGGGCAAATTTTAGGAAAAGCGGGAAATTGGTTCTTACGATAGGGTACAGAAATTATCTCAGAAGGGCTGAGAGGTGTCGGGGAAACTTCTGGAGTTTTCCCGCGTTTTTGTCTGAATGACAAGGTGTATACAAAATGTATTCTTTCTAATAGTAATCTCTTAAGAAATATATATGAGAAACTATTGGGTGATTGAAGTGAGAACAAAAAAGCTGGTCACATAGAAACTATGGCGTGATCGAGTGGAGTTATGGTATGGCAACAAAGGTTAAACAGAAAGATAATGCAGAAGTAAAAAGCCAAGCGAGTTTAGATGGCCCTCTTCTTGATTTTTCTGATGATGCCATCAAGAAAATGATTAAACTTGCCAAAAAAAATGGTTACGTAACGATGGATGAACTCAATGCAGTTCTTCCTTCTGACGAGGTTACATCCGAACAAATTGAAGATATCTTGGCGATGTTCTCTGAGATGGGGGTTAATGTTGTGGATGATGAGGATGAAGTTGATGCCGAAAACTATGAAGAGGAAGTTACTGTAGAAGGCGGTGATTTAGTAGAGTCCTCTAGTTACGCAATTGCAACGACAACGAATAAGCGCGAAGTAACAGATCGCACCGATGATCCGGTGCGTATGTATTTGCGTGAAATGGGGGCTGTTGAGCTTCTTTCACGGGAAGGCGAAATTGCCATTGCTAAGCGTATTGAAGCAGGGCGTGAGACAATGATTGCCGGACTTTGTGAGAGCCCTTTGACTTTTCAGGCTCTTATTATTTGGCGTGACGAGTTAAAAGAACAGCGTATTCTTCTTCGCGAAATTATTGATCTTGAAACTACTTATGCTGGTCCAGAAGCAAAGCAGGCTCCTGTTATTGAGAGAAGTGAAGTGGATAAGACAAAAGAAGAAAAAATGTCTTCTGGTATACATAATATGGGGGAGAGCATAGGAGAGAGAAACATTGAGGAAGATGAAGAAGAAGACGAGGACGATGTTAACTTATCACTTGCGGCAATGGAAAATGAACTTTGTCCTCAAGTTATGGAAACATTGGATTTTATTGCTCAAACCTATGTAAAATTACGAAAATTGCAAGATCAGCATGTTGAAAGCAGTTTGGCAGAGCGTAAAGAGGGAGCTCTTACATCTTCTCAGAAGAAAAAATATATTCAATTAAAGGGTGCTTTGATTCAAGCCGTAAAATCTCTTTCTTTGAACCAAAATCGTATCGAAGCTTTGGTTGAACAGCTTTATGACATCAATAAGAGATTGATTCAGAATGAAGGTAAGCTGAAACGGATTGCCAATAGCTATGGAATTGGCCATGAGGATTTTTTAAAAGAATACCAAGGACGTGAATTGGATGCAGATTGGATGAATTATATTGCCACTTTACCTACACCTGGTTGGAAAGAATTTTCGATGCGTGAAGCAAAAGAAATTCAAAAATTGCGGAGTGAAATACAAAATCTTGCACAAGAAACGGCTATTTCAATTGGTGAATTCCGTCGGATTGTTATGCAGGTGCAAAAAGGTGAACGCGAATCAACAATTGCCAAAAAAGAGATGGTAGAATCTAATTTGCGTCTTGTCATTTCAATTGCAAAAAAATACACTAATCGTGGTTTGCAGTTTCTTGATCTTATTCAAGAAGGCAATATCGGTTTGATGAAGGCTGTGGATAAGTTTGAATATCGGCGCGGCTACAAGTTTTCGACTTATGCGACATGGTGGATTCGTCAGGCTATTACGCGTTCAATTGCTGATCAGGCACGGACTATTCGTATCCCTGTTCATATGATTGAAACAATTAACAAAATCGTTCGTACCTCGCGTCAGATTCTCCATGAAATTGGACGAGAACCAACACCAGAAGAGTTATCTAGCAAGCTTTCTATGCCGTTAGAAAAAGTGCGAAAGGTTCTTAAAATTGCAAAAGAACCTATTTCACTTGAAACACCGGTTGGTGATGAGGATGATTCCCATTTGGGTGATTTTATTGAGGATAGAAATGCTTTATTGCCGATTGATGCAGCTATTCAGGCTAATCTTCGAGATACGACAACACGTGTTCTTGCTTCATTAACACCACGAGAAGAACGTGTTTTGCGGATGCGGTTTGGAATAGGGATGAATACCGATCATACATTGGAAGAAGTGGGACAACAATTCTCAGTTACAAGAGAGCGTATTCGTCAGATTGAAGCAAAGGCACTTCGTAAATTGAAACATCCTAGTCGTTCGCGAAAGTTGCGCAGTTTTCTTGATTCTTAAATAAAGAAATTCATGCATTTTGAAATTTTCTCCTTTCTTCTTAATAAAGGGGGAAGTGTTATTCCCTTGTACTTGGATGATTTTTTGAAAAAAAAAGAAAAATATGAGGTGACTTTGAATAACCTAGAAAGTTGATGATATTTAATGTTTTTCTGGGGGGTGGGATTTTGTATTTTTCTTTCTGAAAATAACAGATATGGGGCAAAGAGTGGTGTGGTCGTCTTTCAAAAAAATGAATGGTAAAATATTCTCTTGTGTGTAACGATTTGTTTCTTAAAAGAGGGGATGTATTAAGAATAAACTTATAGTGCTGCTATTGCAGCATACTGGCTTTTTGATGCGAAAGGTGTATTCTTTGCAGAAATTATTCTATCATTTCAAGGCGCACATTCTATTGCATTCTTTGTTAGCTTACAAAGGGATATTTCAATAGAGTATGTTCATTTATTGAGATATTTTCTGAATATCCTCTTGTTATTCAGAGAGATTTTAAGAAAATGATTTAAGTATGCATTGAGTTAAATCTTTTTAACACACAGAAATATATGAAATTATAGACATTAAACTTTTAATTCTTTCGTTTTTTATAGATCGTTTTAAATAAAAAGGTGTGCTTGAGTTTATGAGTGGAAAACTTCCCTTTTGGAAAGTGAAAAAATTAGAAGAAATTTCCATTTCTGAGTGGGAGAGCCTTTGTGATGGCTGTGGTCGTTGTTGCCTCCACAAAGTTGAGGACGATGATACGGGTGACCTTTATGCAACCAGTATTGCTTGTCGTCTTTTAGATGGAGAAACTTGTAGGTGTCGAAACTATGCTCATCGTCACTCAATCGTACCAGATTGTATATCATTAGACATTACAACAGTTAAAACGGCGCGTTGGCTTCCAGAAAGTTGTGCTTATAGATTAGTTTATGAGCGAGAAGATCTTCCGTGGTGGCATCCATTGGTATCAGGGGATTCTCAGACGGTGCATTACGCACATGCTTCTGCACGTGGACAAATAGAGGTTTATGAAGACGAATTATTATCTGAAGAAGCTTACCTCGCTCATATTACTGGTCTTCTGTGTGAAGGCCAGTGATATGATTGTTTTATACAATGCTTGCTCATTTAATCGATAGCAAAGACTACGGTGACACTCACGTTATAATTTAATTCACCGCTTGCAAAATTTGTATTTGCGTAGCTTGCATCTGCTGCTCTGCTCATGAGGCGCGGTGTTGGATGATAGTAATCATCTTTTTCATTGATTTCAATAATTTTTCCTAATTTTACATCGGCAGCTTGCGCTATCGTTTGCGCTTTTTCAATGGCTTCAGTAATGGCTTTTTTGCGTGCTTCTTGATAAAATGGCTTCGTATCTGCGTTGGTAAACGTAATACCGTTAACTGAATTAACCCCCAGTGTCATTGCTTGATCAAAGATTTTACCAGCATTGGTAAGATCACGAATGCGGACAGTTAAAGAATTTGAAACATGATAGAGTTTTTCATTATTCTTTTTTTCGTGGTGGTTATCAGGATTCGACTGATAAATGGATAAGCCTGATGTTTGCAAATCATTCGCTTGAATGCCATTGTTTTTAAAAGCTTTTATAATATCATTGATAGATTGATTATTGGAAGCTAAAGCTTTTTGGGCTGTTTTGTCATGGGTAACAACGGCGAGATTAATAATTGCCATATCCGGTACTGCCTGACTTTCTCCGATTGCCGTCACTGTAATCGTTGCATTTTTTATTTTATTTTCTTCAGCATAAGCACGTACAGTCAATGAAGAGGCTAAGAGCGTGAATGCTAATAGAGCTATTTTAACCAGAGACCCCTTCAGTGGTTGAGTTTTCTTTTCTATCATATCTATTCCTTTACATTTGTCAGTTGACTACTCTCTATCATTTTTAAGAGTTCTTATAAAGAAACTAGGGTACTGAAAAAAAAACCAATAGAAAAGAGAAAAAGATTGGTTATAATCTGGGTCAGCTCTTGTATCATAGGGCATTTTAGTTTAGAGAGAAACAACCTATATGGGGCCTGTAGCTCAATTGGTTAGAGCCAGCGGCTCATAACCGCTTGGTTGGGGGTTCGAGTCCCTCCGGGCCCACCAATAGGGGAATGTCCAATAGAAAAATGGATCGCTTATATAAAATTTTTGAGATTCCACCGTTTTCATTTTTTATTTATTTATTCTAGAAGCCTTTAGTCGTTGTTTTTTGCAGTTTTTTCTCTCACTCACTTTAATATAAAGTGAGGGTACGTTTTTTTAGTCTCATCAAAGAAGTTCTCTCATTTGCAACATTTTAGTATTTTGATTAACTGATATGTGTCGCTATTTATTTTCTTAATTCGTGTACTGTTTTGTACTTTTTCTGTGTGATGTACTTCAAAAATAGAAAGCTAAAAGCTTCATTGGATAAGTTTATTTATACTTGTTTTGCAAATAAACAGATCTTAATAGAGACAATTTTAAAGATTGGACCTGTTCAGAACAAATGGCTCAAAAAACATTTAATGTAAATTTGCTTTTTTCTAAATGATGTTAATGTCTTTTAGACGTTCGAATAGCATCATCGTGATGAAAAGTTAGTGTATAAGAGAATGTGATCTATGGACATTCATATGTATCGTGGGGGCAACGATGATAACATTTGTTGATATTTTCTTTTTCCCAAGAAAGGAATTCTATTTGATATTGTGAGAAATATTGTTCATAGTGACGGTTGAGTGTGCTCTGGAAAAGAATTTAATCAATTGCTCTTTGAACAGCTCATTGAATGATTATTGGTGTTTCTTTGCATCATGCAAATTTTATTGTAATAAGCATTTTATTATTCTGTAAGGAATGTTTTCTATGATGTTGGAAAATTCGTCAAAATACCATTTGGGCCTTTATGTATTTTCTGTTTAATGCTCAAAATATAGCATGTAATTCAAATTGTTATTGAAGAACCAAAGGTCTTTTTTGATTTTATTCTCATCGGGTATTGGTCGTATTTTGATAAACTTAGCTCTTTTTTTGTATTGCTAAAATTTTCCTTGTATTGATTGTGAAGAGAGTTTGATCTTTGTTATGAGTTTCTTTTCTTATGAAAAATTATTGGTAGGAGACTTTTTGTTGGAAAAATACACTTCTTCTTCAAGATCATACTTTGTAAAATATAATTCTCCATTTATGGATGGGAATTTATTTCTTATTGTAAGTCTGCATACAATTTACGTAAACAGATCATGGGGAATGATTCGTTTTATTTTTTTAATTATTACCATTTTTATCCATGATAGATATTTATATCAGTGTTTACAAAGGTGTGTTCAGAGGAGAGGTTCTCTATAAACTGTTTCAGAGTTTTAAGTAGTGCAGCTCTTTATAAGAACTTATTCCTATAGCATTGTGATATTCTTGCTTTGTAATATTGTTTAAAAAACATAGATGGTGCTATGTAGAACAAAATTATGATATATTCTTTTCGAAATGAGCTTTTTCATGTTCTCTTATATGAGAGTTCAGGAGTGTTTTAAGAGATATTTTCACATTAATTTATTATTGGTTCGAATCATAAGATTTGCGTAACATTATTCACATTGTTGATAAAAGTGATCATACCAATTTTCATAAGAAGGTCTGGATCGTGCGATGCTTTCTGTTTCACCATGGTACGTGACTAATAGAACTTCATCTGATTTTATAAAATAAGTTTGTATACAATTGCTTCCATACTGCCTATTGCAAATATTTTTTTCTGAGGTATGAGATATATTTTAAACGCTTTAGCGTTATAATAGTTTGACTACATGGAGTATGACTATGAAGAATGACAAAAAATTTGAAGCGGCTTTATCTGATATTATTGTGAAATGGGAGTCTCTATCGACGTCTCAAAAGCAAGCGATATTGGATAAAGTAGAAAATTCTACAGATTCTGCTCATTCAACAGAACATTTA
>NZ_JBHIQG010000105.1:0-7318 GCF_042196425.1 Bartonella sp. AD328YNZD
CCGGGAGTGTTTCAAAAAACCTTTTCTCCTGGAGAAAGCTTGGATTTTGCCAACACGGTTGGAAAACCCCTCTACACGATGCTTATCGTCGACCACGACCGTAATGCATGGGTAAAACCGGAGGTCTATAGCTATCCGCTTTATATTTGCACGCGTCCTGAAATGCTCTTTAAAGCGGTCAGTGGAGGAAAATAACATGCGATGGCATGGGTTGCTTAATAAAATGATTCAAGACGTGCGCAACACTTTTGGGCAACCCGTCATCTACACGCGAAAGGATAATCAACAATCATTTCAAATTACAGCGATTTACACCATTAAACATTCGGAATCGGACGCCGGTGGCAGAATCTCTACCACAATTGCAAGAAAGGAACTTGATCTTTGTATTAATGATATCGGGGGAGTCCCACCAAAACCTCAAGATAGTATTGTGATCATCTCTCCTGAAAACAACAAAGCCCCCTCTTCTCAAGAGCAATTCGTGATCACAGATGTCCAAGCCTCTGAATCCGGTATGTATAAGCTTATCTTGCGAGAGCTAAAACAATGAGGAACCTTTGTCTTATGTGTTTCAAAATCAATAAGGCTGCCCAAGAGCTCGGATTACTGCTGCAAACCTTGGATTTGGAATAGCACTAAATCGGTAATTCCATGGTGCGCCGGTACGGTGACTGATGTGACATCCTTGGTATGTTATAGTTACTGATGCAATTCTTGCCCAAGTAGTCCTTTCATTATCTTCAGGGCTTTCAAACACAATAGCTTGATTTGTTACTAAAAGACGTCCTAAAATCGGAGTCTTTTCGCCAATATCGAGGGTAACGCGTTCTTGAACTCCCAATAGTTTTTCATTTTGTACTAAACGATAATCATATTCACTTGCGTCAAGTTCTTGAAACATGTCACATGCTTCCTCAAAATTAGAGGGAGGAATATCTGATTGCCACAGAGCAACTTCTTGCTCAAAGCTTTTTTCCTTTTTTGTCTCACGATAAGCAATAATAACAAAAATTAAAACGATAAGAATGGGTACTAATAACCATGGCGTAATAGTTACTGTTACCACAATGCCTCCAATCAGTAGAGCACAAAGGAGAACGATCTGTACCCTCTTTTCTAACCGTTTTTTTTTAAGTTCCGGCAACATTTTATTAATAACTGATAAATCAGAAGAAAGATGGATATGGGATGGAGGCATTAAAACCTGCTCTGAAACTTTTTCTTTAAAACGTTTGTTACGTTTATCTTGCCAATGAACAAAAATAGACAATGCAATAAATGCAAAGAAAATTAACCTGAACCATCCCCAAAAACCTAGACCATCATTTTCGTCTGACTTTTTATCTTGAACATGGATACTTTGCCTATCAATATTCTCAGGTAGTGCCTGTGTCACGCTTTCATTTTGAGTAGCAACATCTATTAATAAAGTAGAGGAGGAGGAAAAAATTTCATTATTGTATGCAACTTGATCTGGTTTGATTTTGTGAAAAAAAAACGCACCTAATATTGCAGAGCCGAGAAATAATAAGACTCCAATGCCAAGGGTTTTCAATCCATTTTTACGCCATTTTTTTATACACACTAAAACAAGTCCGACAACCATCACCGGTAACGACAACAAACATACGATCATCGCAATTGTGTCAAGTATGTCGAGCATTATTTTCCCCTCCACTATAAATAAAAAACTAAGCTGGAAAATCTAAAGTGAGTCGATAAATAAAGTAAATATGTGCTTATGATTTTTAGAAAAAAGTGATATTATTACAGGAGTATGAATAATCGAAACAGGAACCTAACGAACACTTTAAATACTAAGCGGACAAGCTACCAAGATAGTTTATTTTCGCACATTAAAGGCTTTGACCCATTGTATGTTACTCGCATATAGTGATCTTGTGGGTTTGGTTATGCTATAAAACACCTTCACAGAAAAACATAGCAACGGACTTACTACCGTGTTTTTCAGTGCTCGGCTCTTTCTAATTAAAGAGTCAATGCAAAACGTCTAAGTAGTAAGGAGTTCATCATGAATACTCTATAGAAATTAAAGAACAAACTATTGGCCAAGTAAACAGTTCAAACTGTTGACGCACGTGAATTATATTGCGTTTTTGGAAATAAAGTCTGAATTTAGAAAACGGTGGAAAAATAAAAGAATACCACATTACATTAGACATGGCTAAACGTCTTTCGATGATAGAGCATAATGACAAAGGGCATGAGGCACGTCAATACTTTATCAAATGTGAACGGCTTTTGAAACAAGTAGCAACACCGCAAATTGACTACTCCAAACCCGAAGCATTGCTTTGTGTCTTGAATCACTTACAAAATCAAATAGAATAGAAAGACCATGTTATTGCAGAATTAGCACCAAAAGCAGAAACACTTGATGATTTAAAACGCTCTGATGGTTTGTTTGGTTTGATAGAAGCAGCAAAGATATTAGAGGTACGACCTAAGGACTTAACTGATTACTTGCTTAAACATGATTGGGTGTATCGACGGGCTCCAGGGGCTCCTTTGTTACCTTATCAGGACAAGATCAAGAAAGGATTTATGGATTGTTCTGCTATTACCATTCAAAGACCGGATGGTACAGAAAAGGTGCTCCCTTCAACGAAAATCACATCCAGAGGATTAGCATGTTTAAGAGAGCAAATTCACGGAGGTGTGCAATGAATAGCAGTGTCGACTTCTTATGCGATTTGTGGATGGCATTGTTTCAGTTTTCCAATCATCACAGCATTGGAGATGAAAATTGTAATGCCATAGTTGAAGTTATGGAATTAATAGAAAAGGTTTTGATTTTAAAACTTCAAGATGAAGTGCCTAATATTACAAAGATTTTGGCAGCTCTTACAGATTTTGGCGATTCAGAGTTTCCTACAGTTATGTTGCCTTTATTGGGAGGTTACGAACCAGATCTAGAAAACCCCATTAAAAAGGTTGCTTAAGTACCTCCCTTCCCCATCTTTAAAGGTGGGGAGGTAGTCAAGATACTTCTTTAGGTAAGAACTCAAAATGAACGGATTTAAAACCAGTTAAGTCATAATCTGTAAGATCGGCAGTATCAACAAAGTTTTCTGCTTCTTCATCCGTCTTGAAAACGGGTATTTGTTTTAATTTAGAGGTTTTCATAAGAATTAGTTTTCTTTTAGTACATATAGACTTTTAAAAGATTCAAAGTTTAGAAGAAATATATCTATTTAAGCTCACACCATTTTCAGCGGCTTGTATTGCAAGTTTTCTATGGAGTTCTGGTGGTATTCTTAATTGAAACTTACCACTATATTTACCATGTGACAAAGGCACAGGAACTTCTTCTCCATTATGTTGCATGTCCTCAACAACTTCTGAAACAAGGTCCATAATACCTTTTAAAGCTTTCTCTGCTTGAGCATCTAACCATGAAAGGGATGGGAATTCTGCACACAATCCAACATATTCCTCATCTTCTTGCGACCACAAAACACGATATGTATAATGATTATTATTCATGTTTTATCCTTTCTATCGCTTGTAAGACTTGTTTAACCTGATAAGCTTTTGCTTTATTGCCAGAATCTTTTTGAATATTCACACGAGGATCACAAAGCCACGGTGTTTTAAAACAAAGTGGCTTGTACCATTGTTCCGTGGTTCTCCAAAGAAATAGACACATACAGCCAACAAATCTGAAAACTTGATGTTCTTTGGTGATGCTTTCATCAAGCTGATTATTTTTTCAACTTTATTGTTCATAACCAATAATAGTATCATTATTAATCCTAGTTAATCATTTTTAGAAATAGCGTCAACTACCAAGAGCCTTTTTGTAACTCGACACTGTTAAAAAACTCAATAATGGCGATTATGAAGCAATCCCAACCGAATTACAGAAATGGACCAAAGCAGGCGGTAAGCGTTTTGAAGGTCTCGCACACCGGCGCCGCGGCAGAAACAAGCTTATGGGCAAAAGGGGCTTATGTTTCCTCCAATTATCAAACAGTAGAAACGCAAGCACCAACGGGTGTTTTCAAAGCAGAAGCCCTTGCACCAGTCGTTGGTTCTTTTTCTGGGCTTGGAGGCTTATTAGCAGGCAATGGTCCAGTGCAATGGGCGCTCGCCACTATCATGGTCTTAGCCGCAGGTGCTGGTATTTTCTTTGTTGATAAACGCTTTCAGGAGCATCGTCTATGATCTTATGGATGAAAAGAAATCTGATGCTAACAGGCGCGGCTTTAGCCGCTTTTTTTATTGCCTTAGCAAGAGCCTTTACTCTTGGGAAAAAAACAGAACAACAAAAGCAAACAGAAAAAGCTTTAAAAGCAGCCACAACCCGTCTTGAGGTGGAAAGTGAAGTTAACAAAAAAGTGAAGCTGATGTGCGTGCTGCTCTCTCTGACTGGTTGCGCAACAAATAAATATGCTTCTTCTTGTGTTGGTTGGTTACCTATTTATTTAAGCCGGCAAGATCTGAACACCATTAGCTCAAACTTAGTAAGAGAGATCTTAAAGCACAATAATCTAGGTGAACGCTTGTGTGGATGGAAACATGATTAGAAAAAAATCCAAAAAACACACAGAGCTTACAGAAGCAGAAAAAGAAATGCTTCAATAAATCATCATCACCTATCAAAGTGTGAAAATGATGCTCGTTTGATGAAGTGGATAGCATTCATCCTCTTTTTGCTTATCCTTGATTTTTCACTTATTATGGATGCGATAGACAATATCTTTGCACATTATAAAACAGTGGCTAACCAAAAACTGAAAGCTTTACCCCCTCCCCGCTTTTAAAGCAAGGAAAGAGAGATTATATCGTAATCTATCCGCTAATCGCTTAAGTGTTTCTTAGACATCTGACGCGACAATAGACATAACAATTATCAAGCCCCTCCAGATATAAAAGACGCCCATTGTTCTAAGAGGACACGGCGCTATTCTAAAAAATCCGTCCGCATGTAAGCCTTTGTCACAGAATTCCCAACTGAATACGCAAGAACAGATTCTGCAACTTCAAATGGTGTTGACGTTGTCTCTGCTATACAGTCCCGCAGAATCGATCTGAAACCATGAAGTCTATAATTAAAACCTTTGTCTTTCATAAATTTAGAAAGTGCTACATCAGATATAGGCTTTCCAAAACTCTCAACAAATAAAAAACCATTTTTTTGCTTTTTCAATAATAACAAGCGCTTCAGCTGTAAGCGGGACATGAAAATCAGAAACCTTTCCAACAATTCTCTTCATATTTTCTTTTAGGATAATCCATATTGGTCCATAAATCTCTTCTGATCAAATATGCCTGATTGGCATAAAACAAAAAACCGTCAAAATAAGAATTTTTAAGGCTAGATGTGATACAAGCTCATCATTTTAAGATTGAAAAAACTTAGACATTTCTTTCCATAGCATTGCTGGAATATTTTGGGTATTTTGAATAACTTTCCTAATAAAGCTTTTGCTTTTGGTATCAATTACATATCCACATCTATACCAAGTGCCGCCGCATGTTTTATAGCTATATTCAAGCGGGATAGAGCTTTACTTGCTGTTTCGTTTTTTGTCTTCCAAATGGGAGAAATGCATCCTTTTATATCAATTTGCGTCAGTTCAATGATTAGCGTATCACCAAGTTTAAGAAAAACATGTAACTCAAGAGGTGTTAACCAGCTTGCTGCTTTTACTTCATTTTTCAATTCGTTTTTTTCGCTTCAAAAGTACTAGAGGCATTTTTTCGTAAAGAAATACCCACCTGCCCGACGCAAATTTTCTTTTTTTTTCGCCGAATTGGATCAATTCTTTGATCTAAAAGATCACGACAGGCTAAAGCTTTGAACAGTGCTTCTTTTAAAGATACATTGCGACAAGAGCCTAATCCCATTTCTCATCGTCTTTTATTGAGGTCAAACCTAAAAACCCATCATCCTTGATCTGGTGTAGTTTTGATAAGCCATAAACCAGCTCTGTCAGCATATTTGCCTTTAGATAGATTTTTACAGATAAGACAGACAGTCTATCACGTGTTTTTATTCTGCAAACCACCTTTTGAATTGCGCTTGAAGCACTTTCATCTGGTGCCAAGATTATATATAAAAAGCAATTTAATAAAAAAATAAAAACAATTAATTATTAAATAGAAAAAAGATAAACTGCGCTATCAGGTGATATTATAGAGAATTCTAAGGAAAAAAATTGGTGCACAAACGTGCACGCCGTCCACATCACTCTATATGAATTTTCTTTATTTTCTCATTACTTAGATAGTAAAAACTCTCTTTAAGTTTACTGTTTGCAATTCTATAACGATACTATGAATATGATAACTGTAATAATATGAAAGACGAAGCAATCCTTCTTGGCTAACAAATGTTTCAACCACACCTCGTAAACTAAAAATTTTTTATTCTTAACAGTTAAGAATCTGAGTAACTCTTCCTTACCTCCTCATCCTCACTTAAAGTCAATGCTCCCTTTTTTCACCATAAAATAGTGTTTACAATGCATACAATTTAAAAAAATAAAGACCCTATCAAAGAGATAGGACCTTTTAAATTTAAGCTCCTTTATCCTATAAAACTAGAATTTGTAAGCTATTCCTGCGCGAAAATCATTCGTCTTATACTTAACTTCAATCTCGTCTTTAAATTTCTTTTTACCAAAATCTGAGTAACGATATTCCGCACGTAAAACAAGATTATCTGTCATTGCAAAATCAACACCACCACCCAGAGTGTAACCAATCATCATTTTTGTAGCATCCGATGTCCTGTTAAAAAGCTCAGATCCCGTAATGACTGTCGACAAAACATCTTGAAATTGTCCATAAGCGACACCACCAGCAATATAAGGCATCACACGATGAGCAGAAAACCCAACACGCACCCTTGTGGCTCCAGTCCATTTTTGTTTAAAAGTATGATTAAAAGTTAAGCTATTCTTTTCTTCTGTAGTCTCTGTACCAGAGCGAGAAAAGCTAGGCCCCCGCCCTTTGTCAAACTGTGCCCTTTTATAACTTTCTTTCTTTTTACCATTTTCTTCAGTACCAGCATCAGTTCCAGTACCAGTATGAGTTCCTTCAGGACTCGAACCACCAGCACTCGATTCATCTGCATGAAATCTTGTTTTTGTGTCTTTTTTTTCCGTTAAAATGATATCCGTATCAATCCCCATAATAAAATTATTACCGAGATCAAAATTAACACCCGCATAAAAACCACCTATAAACCCAGAAAGATCTGGCATATGCTGTTTCTCGATGGGTATCCATGATTTACTTTTACTCTCCTCATCAGGATAGAGAGGAATATCAACATAAGGCGTTT
>NZ_JBHIQG010000106.1:0-7277 GCF_042196425.1 Bartonella sp. AD328YNZD
CACAAGCTCTTTGAAACCATTCAAGAACGAGACACTTTACGACATCCTTTCAAATCTAGATAAGACGCAAGCCGGCTTCACATTCCACTCAATAAACTAAAAGCCCCCTGCTTATAACCACACATCCCCCCCCACATAATTCACAGTGCTTTTTTTGAAACTTAGCCATTACCATGGAAGCAACGGAGCGTCCCAAACTTGGCTCTTAAGATTGATGAAACAGCATTGGATTACACTCCACAAATGCGCAGGATTCAAAAGCGCGTGCAAGCTCTGTTAGACGAACAATCATCACAAGCTCTTTGAAACCATTCAAGAACGAGACACTTTACGACATCCTTTCAAATCTAGATAAGACGCAAGCCGGCTTCACATTCCACTCAATAAACTAAAAGCCCCCTGCTTATAACCACACATCCCCCCCCCACACAATTCACAGTGCTTTTTTTGAATTTTGACCTTTTTTGTATTGCAAGCAGCGTCCAAACACTTCCAATATACCCCCTACAGCATTTCTTCTCATAGCAAGCAAACGCTCCACGCTTGAGTCCTCTTCACGCCGTTTCTTCTTTTCACACCTTCCATCATGGATAAAAAAATTTGTAAACACGAAGCTCAAAAAATACTTTTTGAAAAAATCTTAAAACATCGCTTAGCGCCTCTGATAAACTATCATCGTCTGTTTTTTATTTTTATGAACTTCAACCATAGCAGCACATACCGTATCGGCTCTCCTCCCCCCTCAAAGTTGATAAAATAGCCCTGAAATATGGCTTCACAAAGTAAAAACTTCAAAGGTGCAACACCAGTTCAACCAACATCCTTTTGAATAAGAAATATTTCCCTTCAAAACTCCTCCAAGCATTCCTGCGAAACATAAAAATCAAGCATTGTTCCAAAAGAGCCATTGCCAATAAATCGTTCTGCGTCACTCAATCACCCACCCTCACTCATATTTTTTGCTTTTTTACTTTGAATAAGCCATCCATCATACAGCCATTTCGAGCAACCACCAGCAAGGTTCTAAAAACTCTCCTGAAAAACGTTATGAAAAAGAAGAGGGCGAGGTTATTTTATCTCTAGCAGAAGCTCTGAAATTATTTTATATTAAGGAGGGTGTTCTGCGCTTCTCGACAGGAAATAACGTATTCCTGAGACCTTAATGATCTCCAAGGGAGCTGTCCCTGATCAAGCCCGTGGGCTTTTTCATATGGCGCCCACCTATTTGTATAGGTTCCCGGGATCAGCTTTTTCCATCGGCTGTTGTGGATCACCCTTTATTTGTATTAACTTTTTTGCATAAAAATTTTTCCAGCTAAAATTGAGAGCATCTTTTTACATAAGACCAATGACGATACTCTTTTCAAGAAATAAAAATTACGATAGGCTTCATTTTATAAAACAGACAGCACTTCCAAATAATCCCCTCTATAAATCTGCTTCATCCCTTCGCACACAGCAACGCAAAAGCGGCTTATTGCACCAAGATACCCCCTAAAGAGCACACACTTTTTTCATGCTTTTTTTCATGAGCACAGCTCTTATCCATACAGAGATTTACAAAACGCCAACAATGGATAAAATACCAGCATCTTATAAAATAATTGACGAGACAATGACAAACAATCCCCTCTGTGAATCTGCTTCATCCCTTCGCACACAGCAACGCAAAAGCGGTTTATCGCGTCGTGATGCTCTTTTAACAGAAGAGCGCGCACTCTTTTCGCAGCGTGCTTGTTGCCACTTTATTGAATACCTCGAAAAGAAGGGAACCGATTTTTCACGCCTCATTTTAGCAGGCTATTGGCCCATTAAATCGGAAATTGATCCGCGTCCTTTACTGGATGCTGTAGCGTTACGCGGTGGGCATTTAGCCTTACCAGCAGTTCTTAATTCCACCACCATGATTTTCCGTACATTTTCGCCCAGCACGATTTTAGAGCCCATGCGTTTTGGCACCTTTGGTCCCAGTGCAGACAATGACGTTGTTGCCCCCAATAATATTATTGTTCCGCTTTCTGCGTTTGATCGTCAATGTCACCGTCTTGGCTATGGAGGAGGATATTATGACCGTGCTGTTGAAGCTCTTGAAAAACAAGGGCATCAAATGATATTATGGGGCATAGGGTTTTCATGTCAGGAGGTTTCCTCTATTCCCGCAGCAGAACATGATCTACAGGTACAAGGAATTTTTACAGAAAAAGGTTTCTTAAAATGTTAAAATGTGATTAAAGCGCCTATGCGTTTTTTATTTTTAGGTGACATTGTTGGTAGCACAGGCTGTAAAGCTGTTTTTGAATACCTTCCTCAACTGATTGAGAAATGGCAGCTTGATTTTGTTGTGGTAAATGGTGAAAATGCCTCTGGTGGTTTTGGTCTTACACAAGAAACGTATCAAGATCTTTTGATAACCGGTGTTGATGTTGTCACCACAGGTAATCATGCTTTTTCTCACAAAGAAGCATTGCAATATGCCCATGAGAGTGATCGTTTTTTACGCCCTGCCAATTTTTCGAAAGAAACTCCCGGAAAAGGTTCTGGTGTTTTTACGGCAAAAAATGGCGCCCGTGTTCTTGTCGCCAATCTGTTGGGCAACGTTTTTATGCCGTGTAAAGTAGAAGATCCATTTGAAACAGCGGAAAATATTCTGCTTGCCTGTTCGTTGATGGAGCAAGCCGATACGATTATTTTTGACTTTCACGCAGAAACGACAAGCGAGAAGCAATGTTTTGGTCATTTTCTTGATGGTCGTGTGAGTGTTATCGTTGGCACCCATACGCATATTCCCACGGCTGACGCGCAAATCTTAGAAGGTGGGAGCGCCTATTTAACAGATGCAGGCATGTGTGGAGATTATAACTCATCTCTTGGAATGGATAAAGAAGAACCCTTACACCGTTTTCTTTATAAGACGAAGCAAGACCGTTTTGAACCGGCGTGCGGTCCTGCCACCCTTTGTGGTTTAGCGGTTGAGATTTCAGATCGCACCGGTTTAGCAGAAAAGGTCTCGGCGGTACGGATTGGTCCTCATTTAAAGCCTGAAGTTCCGGATTTTTGGTAGCTTCTTTTAAGCCGCCCCTTTGATAGTTTCTTTCCAAGATTTCCTTTTGAGAACTCTATTTGGCAAGACGATTTTTCCAGCCCTTCCCAAATTCCTACTAAAAACACCCCGCCCTCCAATTTACCTAATACAGCAACTTTTCTAGCACAAATAAGTCACTCTTTTTAAAAAAATAAAGGATAAAGGATAAAATTTTTCGTGATTTTTAAAACGATGAGAAGGAGGTTTTATTTCGACATTTCTGCGGGGGGGGGGGGAGGAGAAATGTTAACCCCCTTCTCTAAAAAAAGCTTTATATAATAATTTATTATTTAGCAAGAGCCTCTTTAGTCTTTTTTTGATTCTAACGAAAATTTAATCTTAAAATTGCTTGCTGTTTTTGAGGTTTGAGCTCTCTAAAACTTTTCAAAAGAATACATTCTTCTTTGCTTGAGATCTCATCATCATAAGGATACAAGACGTCTTCTTTTGTTGAGAGACCAGAATAAAAAAAAGGAAATGGGAACATTAAGAATATCGGCAATTTCTTGTAAACGCCCTGCGCCTATACGATTGAAGCCTTTTTCATATTTTTGGATTTGTTGAAAGGTTACTCCTAACTGGCTGCCTAATTTCTTTTGCGACATTCCGATCATTGTTCTTTTCAAGCGAATTTTTTTGCCAATCGAAATATCGTTAAAATGTGGATTTTTAGCTTTCACTTCAAGCTCCCCTGCCGAGTGCGAGCGCCCTCGCATTGGTATTCCGGGAGTCAAAAACACTGAGTTCAGTCAGCTTTTTTGCTTTTAGTGCTAGAGAGCACCTGGACATGGCAAAAACTCCCGGAATCCCGGGACACCCACAAGAGTAGGTTCATTTTTACACTCGGATTTTAGGGGTTTTTGAATCCCTGTTGATCGCTGCGTAGACGACCAAAACATTCTCTTACCAATAAAGCAATTTCATGAAATTAGCAATAAAATTTAAAAACAGTCTTTATTTGTATTTTTATAAGAGGCAGATAACCTCTCATTTTTGATTAAATTATATACGAACGAAGTGAGCGCTATTTATTGAAATAAGTATAAGATCATAATCAAGAGATGCTAGACGTATTAGCTCGTAGTAAAAGCCTTTCATAGACATCATTAGCAAACAAGCAAAGAAATATCATGATAACAAAACCAATGACCATTGCTGTTTGGTGTTCATAGGGTGCAACTCTCGCTGTGTATCCCCAAAAAAGAAAAATAGGAATAAAACCAAGCCACCAACAAAGAAGTTTAAGAAGGCAAAAACTGGTTTACGAATGAATAATAAAATAAGGAAGATTGCGTAAAGCAACTTTTTAACTATTACAGCCAATATTCTACGTATTATCTTGAACACCCCACGCATTATAATTGATAAGATACTCTTTTTTATGTCTTGATTTTTTTGGTGTTTGTCTTCTTAGCAGAAAGATCGCTCATGACTTCCCCATTTTCAAGCCACTATATTATAAAAATGTACTATAAAAATAATTTATCTCTAATTATATCACCCCAAAATACAACAATATTTTATTCATTTTAACTAAAAAACAAGTGCTTTATTAAGAAGAAAAGCTATTTTCATTAGCAAGAGCTGTTAAATCCTTACGTCTAAAATAGATAGAGCGTCCACAACGGATAGGGAGCTCTCCTTGCACGAGAATAATCTGTTCGTCTTTTCTCATTTCTTGTGTTATTTCATGTGGATATATTAAGGGTCTTTGTTGCAAACTTAAATGCTCTGTTCCTTCTATACCTGATGTTCCCAGAGTTATGCTTGAATCTTTCACTTCAATGGTCATTTGACCACATGCCTTAGATATATTTTCAGCAGTTTTAATATCTTTTATTGCGGCATAGCTTACAAAAGCACAATTTTCAAACCATATCATAACGCCTGACGAACCGAAATAGCGTTCTATTTGCTCTACAGACTTGTAAAAAAGCATGAGAGATATACCATATTTGCGTCCATGATCACGTGCTTCTTCTAAAATGTTCATATATCCTAAAAGATCAGCATTATCTAAAATAAAGAGCGCTCTTTTTGCATAATTACCATTAGCGGCTTCCATAGCTCTGAGAAAAGAGCCAACAAGGATACGCCCAACACCTGGATAAGATTTTAGAATTTTTGATGGGATATTTAAAAAAACATCGATATCTCCTTTTGTTATATCATTAGTTTTAAAGTCATACCCACTGATAAGATCTGCATAGTTAGAGAGGGAAAGCCATTGTATATCTTTTGCAGCAGTAGCATAGACATCTGAGAAAGTTTGTTCAGCCATATTTGTAAACACCCCAAGAGTTTCACGAATAAATTGGGATGATGATGAAGCCTGTAAGGAACGCAATTTTCCAATCACGGACGGTTCTGACATTGACATGATCGTATGAAGGGTTTTTAAGTTTTTTTCCTTTAATGTGTATTCATCAGAAAAGACAATATGTGCAAGTAGTCCTGTTAATAAATTATGTGCATGTGATGTAAAGAATTGATCGGTTGAAGTTGATTTGTCGTTTTCAGAAAGAAGGAGTCTAGCAACTTCAACCAAACCCGCTTCCCTTTCATAGACTGGAATGCTTTCATCTAATAACCAATCTAAAGGATTAAAAGTTTCTGTTGAAGAACCATGGGGGTCAAGAACGTATACTTTTCTTTTTAACTGCTCCCTTGCATCTTGAACTATTGAAGCGATTTCAGTTGAAGGATCAAAAACGACCAGTGGACCGGAATATTTGAGACAAGTTGGAATAACATTACTGGTTGTTTTATAACTACCAGAACCAGCGAAAAATAACATATGGGTTGAATCAAAATTAAGTTTGTATGTTAACAATGGCTGGCGACCACCTTTTCCCCATGTTGTTTTGTCTTTAGGATTAAAAGGGACATCTTTAACAATATCTTCGTCGACTCTATAGCGCTCTCCTATGACGACGTCGCCATCATGAGGAAAAATCTTTTCAAGGCGTTTCATACTCATCCATTTGATGCCACCAAAGATTGTATTTTTTGAAATTTTCAAAGGTGAAGCTTTAGGTAATGATAGTTTTATCGTGTAACCAAGGATAATAACGCCAATAACAACACCCCATAAAACCATCCTATCAAAGAAAGGAAGAACATCCGCCCATGTCATATTATTTTGACCTACATAGGGACTAAGTCTGATATATTCATTTGCACTATAATAAGTTGCAAACAAACCAAAGATGATCATAGATGAAATAATGATATTTTTTCTGGTATGCCTTTTTTGTAATAAGATGAATGAAGAACATGAAAGTGCAATAAGGATTAAAATATCCAGTGGCTTTGATCTTACAAACCAATAAGCATCAGGCGTCGTTCCATTTTCTGTAATGTTATTGATGGTTATATTGACCAAAAAAGCTACAATGATTGAAAAGATGAGTGGCAATGCTAAAAATATAATCTGTTTTTTGTCTAATTTATTGACCATTTTCCCCCCTGCATACCAGAAAAAGCTTCTCTTCCTATTTTTTCGAAATTTTTGAATTTTTATCAAGTTTTGAAACGTAAAGCAAACCATCTTAAGATGAAAGACTTATCTGCCTCTCTAAGACGGGCTTTTATAAAAAGCTCCTCTAAACTAATTTTTTCAAGAATTTTTCCAAAGTTTCTTTGATGCTTCACGCGCTATTTAAATTTCTTACTTAACTCTTTTACGACACTGTATACGCTTCTTAACAGAAAAAAAAACCAATAACAATACGCATTAGTGTTCACTGAAAAAAAGCGCGGTTTATCATGTTGTGCCGTAAAACCTTGTTGTTTAGAGCCGTGATATAAGGCATGTAAAACTTTCCATATTAAGTGTTTTTAGAGTGTGTAATAAATGGGCATGGCTTACCCGTCACGCCTTTTTAAAGTGAACCACATGAATGGGTCAGGAGTAGGTCAAAACCCCGCCAACAGAAGCCGGACTGTTTACAGAACAGCCCTTTTAAGTCAGGAATATGCATCCTTTAGAGCGTAGAGCGGGAGGAAATCAAAGAAGGATAAGGTAAACATAGCAAAACTCCCGGAACCCGGGACACCCACAAGAGTAGGTTCATTTTTACACTCGGATTTTAGGGCTTTCAGACCCTACTGATCGCTGCGTAGACGACCAAAGTTACCCTTCAAGGTATAAAGTAATTTCAGGAAATTGGCAATAAAATTTAAAACAGTGTTT
>NZ_JBHIQG010000107.1:0-7246 GCF_042196425.1 Bartonella sp. AD328YNZD
TGCTCCGGTAAATGGTATAAAGAAAAGAGCATAATTTATAAAAATTAATGTGAACGTAAACGATTAATTTATAGTTTTCAATTCATAAAGAGAAGAATGATTTCATGAAAACAACCAAAAGATTATACCAAAATCTGAATAATGCTAGCGTAGAAAATTTTGATGATAGAAAAAGAAGGAATGGTTTCTTTTATTATTTGATGCTGCATTGTTGCTTTATTTAGGAGTGAGTAGAAGAGTTTTTGCGTTTATTTATTGGGGGAAACGCTCAAAGGATGAGAGAAATGACCCCGTTAAATTATGGTTCAAAAGAGTCAGAGCGAGGAGAAACATGCGATACTGAAGCAGATCAGTTCTATGATCCGTGTGGTAGTAATAAAAACAATCTTTCTGCATTGTCACGAACAGAGGCACACTCCATATTTGTTGATATAAAGGGACAACAGAGAAAAAAATATTGTAAACAGAAACAGGTTTTTATTCAATCGGAAACAGCTTTTGAGTTTCATGGTCAGACAATGATAGGAGCTCAAAAAACAAAAAAACTCAAAGTTCCTTTTCTTCGACGGTTTTCTCAAGTAAAATCCCCACCTCTTTATGCGGCGCTTGATCTGGGAACGAATAATTGTCGTCTTCTTATCGCATCTCCCAGTAAACCTGGATATTTTCGTGTTGTTGATGCTTTTTCTCGTATTGTACGATTGGGAGAAGGTTTAATAAATAACGGTTTTCTTAATACGCAAGCTATGGATCGTGCGATTGAAGCATTAAAGATTTGTCATTTAAAATTAAAACAAAGGCATATTAAGCGTTATCGTTTGATTGCAACGGAAGCTTGCCGTTCAGCGGAAAATGGTAGGCATTTTATTCAGCGTGTTTTGGATGAAACAGGTCTTGAATTGGAAATTGTTGATCGGCAAACAGAAGCGCGTTTTGCGGTTACAGGGTGCAGTACGCTTGTTGAGCCAAATATTGATGCAATTGTGCTTTTTGATATTGGAGGAGGATCATCAGAAATTGTTCTCCTTGATGTTTCTCAAAAACGTTCTTTTCGTTTATCTGGACAGATTATCGCTTGGACTTCTCTTCCTGTTGGTGTTGTTACACTTGCTGAACGTTTTGGAGGAAATAATATTAGTTTAGACGATTTTGAAAAAATGAAAAGCTATGTGCGAAGGTTGTTAAATAATTTTTCAGATCGTCATAAATTAGGAGAGTTAGCGCAAGGTCCGAAGTTTCATCTTTTGGGAACCTCTGGTACAGTTACGACTTTAGCAGGAATGTATCTTAATTTAGAGCGTTATGATAGAAGAAAAGTGGATGGCATTTGGATGAATGATGCAGACATTACTCTTATGACAAAACGCCTATTGTCATGGGATATAGAAAAACGCGTAATAAGTCCTTTTATTGGGCGAGAGAGAGCAGATTTAGTTTTAGCTGGTTGTGCAATTTTAGATGTTATTCGAGAAGTTTGGCCAAGTCAGCGTTTAAGGGTTGCTGATCGTGGATTAAGGGAAGGAATTTTAATAGAGCTGATGTTACGCGATGGTGTATGGTGTCGTCATAGAAAGAGCAGAGATTTCAAGCGTTAGAGAACTAAATATGGAGACAATGAATAACGATGAAAAAAATAACAAAAACACCCAAGGGTGGCTATGGAGGTTCAGGGTCACATGAATTATATCAGCGCGTAAAAAAGAAAGCAGGAACCATTAAAGCTTCATCACGGCGATGGTTAGAGAGGCATCTGAATGATCCTTATGTTCATCAGTCAAAAGTAGATGGTTATCGTTCACGTGCGGCTTATAAACTCATTGAAATTAATGAACGTTATAGTTTTTTGAAAAAAGGACAAAAGGTTATTGATCTAGGAGCAGCACCTGGGGGATGGTGTCAGGTGGCTGGGCATATAATAGGGTCAAGTGATGAAAAGCCTAGCGTGGTTGGTATTGATTATTTGCATGTTGATCCGTTGCCTGGGGTTGTGATGCTGGAAATGGATTTTTTACATGCAGATGCACCGCAGAAATTAATTGATGCTTTAGGAACAAAGCCGGATGTTGTACTTTCTGATATGGCTGCACCAACAACAGGACATCGTCAAACAGATCATTTAAGAACGATTTATTTATGTGAAGTTGCTGCTGATTTTGCTCTTTCTGTTCTAAAACCTGGTGGGCATTTTTTGGCAAAGGCTTTTCAAGGTGGAGCAGAAAACACTCTTCTCACAATACTAAAACAGCATTTTAAAAAAGTCTATCATGTTAAACCACCCGCAAGCCGATCAGAATCAGTGGAGCTTTATCTTTTAGCGCTTGAATTTAAGGGAAAAACAAAAATACAAGAATAGCACCTTCTTTTAAGAAGGCTTAACTTTACTTACGTATTTGAAAAAGCTTAACTTTACGCATGTATTTAAGTATGATGATTTTTTCAAATAGTTATTCAGAGATATTTAGAGTTTCTCTGTTAACAATGATGAAAAACTGGTAAAATTAATATATTGCCTATAGAGGTAGAAAGATTGATTCCTCAGTGAGCGCTTCCAATGAAATTTCTTGATCAAGCTAAAGTTTATATTCGTTCTGGTAATGGAGGTTCCGGAGCAGTATCATTTCGTCGTGAAAAATTCATAGAATTTGGGGGGCCTGATGGGGGGAATGGGGGGCGGGGAGGTGATGTCTGGGCGCTTGTTGTTGATGGGCTTAACACGCTGATTGATTATCGATACCAACAACATTTTAAAGCAAAAACAGGGGGACATGGCAAGGGGCGTAATATGACGGGTGAGAAGGGTGATGATGTCATCCTTAAAGTTCCGGTTGGGACGCAAATTTTTGAAGAAGATAATACAACGTTAATCTGTGATTTAACGGAAGTGGGACAGCGCTATCGCCTTGCAAAAGGCGGGAATGGCGGTTTTGGCAATCTTCACTTTACAACATCGACAAATCGGGCACCGCGTCGTGCAAATCCAGGTTTGTCTGGAGAAGAGCGTGCAATATGGCTTCGTTTGAAGTTAATTGCTGATGCGGGACTTGTTGGTTTACCAAATGCTGGGAAATCGACTTTTTTAGCTTCTGTGACGGCTGCAAAACCAAAAGTTGCAGATTATCCTTTTACCACTCTACATCCTCATCTTGGTGTTGTACGAATTGATGGTCGTGAATTTGTTTTGGCTGATATTCCGGGGTTAATCGAAGGAGCCCATGAAGGGGTGGGAATTGGAGACCGTTTTTTAGGACATGTGGAACGTTGTCGTGTCCTCCTTCATTTGATTTCTGCTCAAGAAGAAGATGTTGCAAAAGCATATCAAATTGTGCGTCATGAACTTGAGTCTTATGGAAACAATCTAAGTAATAAGACTGAAATTGTCGCTTTAAGCCAAATAGATACGCTCACGGTTGACGAGCGTAAAACGAAACAGGAAGCTTTACAAAGAGTAACGGATCAACCTGTTATGATGTTTTCTGCGGTTAGTCGCGAAGGTTTAGAAAATGTGCTGCGTGCTGGTGCACGTATTATTGAAATTTCACGTAAAGAGGAGAACGGTGGGGATAGCAGGATTGATTGAGATGGCTGTTGGATTGCAAAAACTCACACACTATAAACGTATCGTGGTCAAAATTGGATCTGCACTTTTGGTTGATCCTCAGACAGGGTTACGGGTTGAATGGCTTAAAAGTTTGATCAGTGATGTTGTTGGATTACACAAAAAAGGTGTAGAGATATTATTGGTGTCTTCAGGGGCTATTGCTTTAGGAAGGACATTGCTACAGCTTCCTAAGGGGGCTTTGAAATTGGAAGAAAGTCAGGCATGTGCTGCTTTGGGGCAAATTGAGTTAGCGAAAACCTATGGTGATGCGCTTGCTCAACATGGGCTCAAAACAGGCCAAATTTTGCTTACTTTATTTGATACGGAGGAGCGAAGACGTTATCTCAATGCACGTGCAACGATTGAGATGCTTTTATATTTGGGGGCTGTGCCTGTTATTAATGAGAATGATACTGTTGCGACAACTGAAATTCGTTATGGTGATAATGACCGTTTAGCTGCACGTGTGGCAACAATGGTGAGGGCAGATCTTTTAATACTTTTATCTGATATTGATGGTCTTTATACAAAGTCTCCCCATAGAGATCCTACGGCTGAATTTATACCTTTTGTTGCATCCATTACGCATGATATCGAAAAAATGGCAGATGTTGCTGCTTCAGAGTTTTCGCGGGGAGGAATGAAGACTAAGCTTGATGCCGGAAAAATAGCTAATGCTGCTGGAACGGCGATGATTATCACTTCAGGCAAACGTATGAATCCCCTTGCTGCAATTGACAAAGGTGAACGCAAGAGTTTTTTTGCAGCAAGTAAGAAATCTGTCAATGCTTGGAAAACATGGATTTCTGGTCATTTAGATCCATCTGGTGTTTTGACGATTGATCAAGGAGCCATTAGGGCTCTTGAAACAGGAAAATCATTATTAGCAGCAGGGGTTATTGGCGTTGAGGGAAATTTCCAGCGTGGGGATACGGTTGCAATTGTTGGTACAGATGGAGTTGAGATTGCGCGTGGACTTGTAAGCTATGACAAAGATGAGGCTGTACGCATTATAGGACATAAAAGTGAAGAAATTGAAGCTATTCTTGGGTATGAGGCGCGCTCTGCTATGGTGCATCGTAATGATATGATTGTACGTTGCTTGATCAATTCTGTTTAAAAAAGTTACTTTTGTTTTTATTATTTTGGCAGAGTGGATGATACGATGACTTTAGAAGAAAAAATGAAAGATATGGGACAAAAAGCACGCTATGCCGCTGCAGCATTGGCTGTTGCTTCTTCTGAGCAAAAGAACAATGCATTGGAAATGATCGCTTTAAGCCTAGAGGCTTACTCAGATGAAATTTTACAGGCGAATTGTTTGGATTTAGAGAAGGCTGCTCAGAATAATTTGAAAGCAGCAATGATTGATCGGCTTAGATTAGATGAATTGCGTTTGGGTGCAATGATAGATAGTGTTCGTCAAGTTGCTCATTTATCTGATCCTGTTGGGCAGGTCATAAGTGCGTGGACACGCCCCAATGGGCTTCATATAAGTCGTGTAAGAACACCTCTTGGTGTAATTGGCATTATTTATGAGAGTCGCCCAAATGTTACAATTGATGCGAGTGCTTTGTGTTTAAAAGCGGGCAATGCTGCGATTTTGCGCGGTGGTTCGGATAGCTTTCATTCTTCTCATGCACTTCATTGTGCGTTGGTACAAGGATTAGAGCGCTCTGGTTTACTCAAAGATGCTATCCAAATGGTTGGAACGACAGATCGTGCTGCCGTTGGGGAAATGCTTAAAGGATTGGATGGAGCGATTGATGTGATCGTACCACGTGGTGGAAAGAGCCTTGTTGCCCGCGTTCAGTCTGATGCACGTGTTCCAATTTTTGCTCATTTGGAGGGACTTTGTCATATTTATATTGATAAATCGGCAGATTTAGATATGGCACGCAATATTGTTTTAAATGCAAAGCTGCGGCGAACAGGGATATGCGGTGCTGTTGAGACAGTTCTCATTGACAGCCAAGCATTAAAAAAGTTTCTTCCTGTTTTAACTGCTTTACAGGAGAAGGGATGTGAAATTCGCGCCACAGAAGATATTGTTTTTCTTATGCCAGATGTAAAATTAGCCTCTGAAGAAGATTGGTCACATGAATATCTTGATGCTATTCTTTCTGTTAAAACGGTTGAGGGGGTTGAGGGAGCTATTGCTCATATAAAGCGTTATTCATCAGGACATACGGAATCGGTTATTGCTGAGGATTTGGAAGTGGTGAAGCTCTTTTTTAATCATTTAGATTCAGCTATTTTATTACACAATGCATCGACACAGTTTGCTGATGGAGGTGAATTTGGTTTTGGAATGGAAATTGGTATCGCAACAGGAAAAATGCATGCACGTGGTCCCATAGGTGTTGAACAGCTAACATCATTTCAATATCATGTTAAAGGAAATGGTCAGGTTAGAGTTTGAAAAGCCTATTTTTTCCATGGAAAAATTGTATGCCACATGTTGAAAGATCTAATGTTGTAGGTCTTTTTGGTGGTTCCTTTAATCCGCCGCATGCGGGGCACCTTCTCGTTGCAAAAATTGCCATTCGGCGTTTACATCTTGATCAGTTATGGTGGATGGTTAGTCCAGGCAATCCTTTAAAGGATTGTACACAGTTACTCCCTTTAGAGGAGAGAATGCGATTAAGTTTTAAACTTATTGACCATCCGAAAATTCGCTTGACAGGTTTTGAAAAAGCTATAGGGAGCAAAGTATCGGTAGATACAATTTTCCATATTCTTACCCATTACAGTGGTGTAAATTTTGTATGGATTATGGGAGCGGATAGTTTTACAACGATACATCATTGGTATCGATGGCGTGATATTGTCTCTATGCTTCCTATTGCGATTATTGATCGTCCTTTAGGCAATAGGTCGGCACTCTTTTCTCCTATGGCACAGATTTATCGCCGATTTCGTTTGGATGAGAGAGAAAGTGGGCGCTTACCTTTTATAAAACCGCCAGTTTGGACTTATTTGCATGGACCTTTATCTTTTCAATCTTCAACAAACCTTCGTTTGGAGAAGAATGATTTTTCTTGAACATTTCATCAGATTCTGCTTCTTTCTAAAGAAGTCTCTTTTTGACATTACACAACGACAAGAAAGGATATTGATCTGAAAAACGTTGCACACAAACACTCTTATGATATTATGCCTTCAAAAGAAAAAAAAGTTTTTTCTGTTAGTGAGAGTCTTGAAGTTATTCTCAAGAGTTTAGAAGATACAAAAGCAGAAGATATTGTTGCTATTGATATTCGAGGGAAGTCATCTTTGGCTGATTATATGGTCATAGCTTCAGCAAATTCGCAGCGTCATGTATCTTCTGTTGCTGATCATTTATTACATACTTGGAAAGATAGTGGGCAGGGGCTTGCGCGTGTAGAAGGGCTTGCTGGAGGTGACTGGGTATTGATTGATACAGGTGATATTATCATTCATCTTTTTCGTCCAGAAGTTCGTCTTTTTTATAATTTAGAAAAAATATGGATGACGCCGGATTTAAATGATACGGCTTTGCTTCTCTTCGGAGATCATTAAAATGCAAATTTCTATTTTTGCGGTTGGTCGTATGAAAAGTGGGGCAGAGCAAACATTGGTTCAACATTATTTGGATCGTTTTTCTAAAAGTTCTGGTGCTGTAGG
>NZ_JBHIQG010000108.1:0-7148 GCF_042196425.1 Bartonella sp. AD328YNZD
CCCACTGATACGGCCATAGTAAAAAACTTAAGATATAATCTTTAACAAAAAAACACATCATAAAAGTGATCAAAAATACAACCAAGGTAGCAATAATTCGCTGACGAAGTTCAATTAAATGTTCTATAAGTGTTGCCATATTGGCATCAACTTCATCTTTCTTAACATTCATGATACATCTTCTTTATCTTTAGAAACGACAAAAATGCTTTCAGAATGATAGGGTGTAATAGATATCACATCTGTATTGGTTGTCTTTTGATCACACGCCCAAAGTTCTTCATCTTTTTCTAATTTATGATGTGTTGCCTTAACATCAGAATTATCATGGATATCCTCTACTGCATCCTGTATGGGATCAAAAGTCTCTGTCAACTTCTTACTTGGATTAAGATCATTAATATCTGAACATGTTTTTTGCAAATTATCGAGCTCAATTTGTCTTATTGCATCATCAAACTGGTAACGAAGTTCATTTACTGTTGAACATACATAAGCTCTTACCTTTGCTATTGCCTTTAGTATTTTAGGTAAATCTTTCGGTCCAATGACAATAATGAGAACAAGTAAGATTACAACAAACTCCGACCCATCAATCCCAAACATCTCTTAACTCGACTTCCCCGTAAAAAATAATGCACAATGATGATAACGTTTTTGTTATTTGACACGCTGTTTTTTAGTAATAGATGCCTTGCCTCTTTTAGAGGCAGAAGAAGCCTTTTTGCGTGCGGTTACATGTTTCACCGATAATGGCTGAGATTGTTGAGGTTCTATATCAATCATTTGAGAAGGAGCTGCCATTTCAACTTTATCCTCAATGCTGTCATCGTCTTCCTTCATATTCTTTTTGAAAGCCTTAATTCCCTTAGCAACATCACCCATTAATTCAGAAATTTTACCGCGCCCGAAAAGCACAAATATAATCAGTAAAATTACAATTAAATGCGTTGGTGAAAAAATATTACCCATTTTTTTAACTCTATGCTTTTAAATTTGATTTCATTTGTGCATGCTTACTCTGAAGTAATATATCAAATACCATGTATTTTACTTATATATTTTTTTCTCAACTTAAAAGCAATCACACGCCTTTTAGTGCAAAAGAACCTTTTATCCTCTCATCCCTTTTAGGGCATTATAATATAAACCATTCAAAAATTATAAACCACTTCCTATAAAGTTCAAAAGGCTTAAAAACTTTTCTAAAGAAACTTCATATGATCTCTTGGACGGCTCATCTTCCTGCAAATATTGTATCCAATGTCTTTCCTTTTAAAAACGGTATCATACATGAAATTGTGAATATCTCTCCCTAATCAACTTTACCAATGAGAATAATATCATAACCTTCTATAAAAAATTTACATGTATCTAAAATTTTCCGAAAGTATATTCCCTGCAAGAGCTTTTTTTGACACATCATCTAACATTAAAGGTTCCTTAAAACCTATCTCTTACGAATAATATTTTCAATAACTCTTTGCGTTGCAGGAATCCTGATATCAATTTTTCATAAGCAATATGATCAATGATCGTCGTCAATCAATCAGTCAAATTTTTAAAAGGTGCAACATCATACTTTTCTAAACATTAAGTGTGATACCGCAATATGGGCTCACTCAAAATGCATATGAGGCAACATTTGTGCACGTGATCATATCTGGGAATATGTTTTATTAACGCATAAAATATATTCATTTATAAAAATCACTCACTTGCACATCATAAACAAGGTTAGCATAGAGAGATAAAAACTATTAAAATAGCCCTTATAGACCAGCTCAAGTGTCAAGAGCGCTAGTAAATAAGTCACAATATTAGGAATATGACGATGCCCGCTTTCATCTTTATTCAATAGAGAGATTCCAGTGAAATGTTCACCCTCTTACTATCCAACTTTCATATAAAAGATTTAAAATCCTAATGAATAAATGCCTCCATGATATTAATATTTTATGCGTACAATTTTTTAATGAGAGTCTTATTTGATTTCTACAAGAAAATTTTTATGGATATCAATTCTATTATTCTATGCTAATAATCTGATATAGTTATCCATATTATAGAGTTTCTTCAATGAATTATAGGCATATTTATCATGCTGGGAATTTTGCTGATGTTTTTAAACACATTATTGTCACTCGCATTGTAGAATATCTCAAACGCAAAGAAAAAGCTTTTCGCGTTATAGACACACATGCAGGAATCGGCATTTATGACCTCTCTTCTTTAGAAGCACATAAAACAGGAGAGTGGCGTGAAGGTGTTCAACGCATTTTTTCAACTCCTATCCCAAAAGATTTAAGAGCACTTCTTGATCCGTGGTATGATATCATTAATGTCCTCAATAAAGGGGAAAAAGAAATTGTATTTTATCCTGGATCTCCCGTTCTTATTCGCCAATTATTACGGAAACAAGATCGCCTCACTGCGATAGAATTGCATAATGAAGATTATCACATTTTAGCAAAAAACTTTGCCGGCGATTATCAGACAAAAGTTCTGCATTTAGATGGTTGGCTTTCCTTAAATGCTCATTTACCACCAAAAGAAAAACGTGGGTTTATCCTTGTTGACCCTCCCTTTGAAAAAACTGGAGAATTTTCCCGCCTTATTGAGGGATTAATGAAAGCCTATCGCCGTTTTTCTGGAGGGATCTACGCTTTATGGTATCCTGTTAAATATGACAAAGAAATTGAAAGTTTTCTTCATGCGCTTTATCAAACAGGAATTCCTAAAATTCTCCAGCTTGAAATGCGTATCCGAAAAAAATCAACATCACCTACAATGAATGGAAGCGGTATGATTATTATTAACCCTCCCTATCTTTTGGAAGAAGAAATGAAAAAACTCACCCCCTTTCTTATCAATCGTCTTGGTCAAGATGAAAATGCCCAAATAACGCATAAGTGGATTCAAAAAGAACATCTGTTATGTTAGATTTTTCCCTATATTTCCCTTAAATGAAAATATCGTGATTAAGATACAAAGGTATTAAATGCTATAACTCTTTGATTTTTTTAGATTATATAAACATATAATAATGATAAACGAATAACGATTAGCGTGAATTAATTTTTTCTCTTTTTGAGAAAGTTTATGCTCTTATCATGATGGATTTTCTATTTTGACCATTTTAACGAATAAATTGAGTGAATTCATAAATCTGTCTTAAATAACACCCCTCATATTTTATGAAAAATAGGTACTCTAAAGTCATATTCTTATGCTATAATGCGCTATTTATAGAAAAGAATATTTTATATATTAAACAAAAAACATATTCTTAATAAACGGAATGGTCCTAAAAAATAATATAAATTGTTCGCAAAATGAACGAGAAAAACTTTCTTTTCTCTCTAACATTACGTGGAATAATGCCAATCAAAGTAATGAGAAAAATCAATTCCAAGGTGTCAAATTCATACAAGAGTTTGTTAGACACCTTCCGCATAAGCCAGGGATTTACCGGATGATTGGTGAAAATGGTGATATTCTCTATGTTGGCAAAGCCCGTAATCTCAAAAAACGTGTTTCAAACTATACACGTGAACAAAGACATAATAATCGTATTACTCGCATGATTCGTGCAACATATCATATGGAATTTATTGTCACCCACACTGAAACAGAAGCTCTTCTTTTAGAAGCCAATCTGATCAAAAGATTGCGTCCACATTTTAATGTACTCCTGCGTGATGATAAAAGTTTCCCTTATATTATGATTACAGATGATCATCGAGCACCTGCACTTTATAAACATCGTGGTGCTCGAACACGAAAAGCCCATTATTTTGGTCCTTTTGCCTCTGCTGGTGCGGTAACACAAACACTTCATGTTTTACAACGCGCTTTTTTATTACGGACCTGTACCGATGCAGTGTTTGAAAACCGTACACGCCCCTGTTTGCTTTATCAAATTAAGCGATGTTCTGCACCTTGTACACATGAAATTAGTGACAGTGATTATAAAGAACTGGTAAAAGGAGCAAAAGCATTCCTTTCGGGAAAAGATCAATCTGTTAAAAACGATATGGTTCAAGCTATGCATAAAGCCGCAGAAAATCTTGATTTTGAACAAGCAGCTTCCTATCGTGACCGCCTATCAGCCCTTTCTCACATACAAAGCCATCAAGGTATAAATCCTCAAACGATAAAAGAAGCGGATGTTTTTGCGATTGCGCAAAAAGAAGGAATGACCTGTATCCAAGTGTTCTTTTTTCGCATGGGGCAAAATTGGGGAAACCGTGCTTATTTTCCTAAAGCAGATCCCTCTTTTTCCCGTACTGAAATTTTAGCAAGTTTTCTTGCCCAATTTTATGATGATAAACCACTTCCCAAAAGCATCCTTTTATCTGAAGAAATTGAAGAAAAGACACTTCTTACAGAAGCGTTTAGTCTTAAAGCAAATCACAAAGTCTCTCTCTCTCTACCCAAACAAGGTGAACAGAAAAATCTTGTTAATCATGCCTATCTGAATGCTCATGAAGCACTTGAACATAAGCTTGCTGAAACAGCCACCCATACAAAATTGCTTCAAGGTCTTGCTGAAACATTCCAACTTCCTTCTCCTCCGCGCCGCATAGAAGTCTATGACAATTCTCATATTATGGGAACAAATGCTGTAGGTGTAATGATTGTTGCTGGTCAAATGGGATTTGTTAAAAATCAATACCGCAAATTCAATATTCGCTCAACAGATATTACGCCTGGCGATGATTTTGGCATGATGAAAGAAGTGATTAAACGAAGATTTTCACGCCTTATCAAAGAGCATGATCTCCCCAATAGAAATCATGACATAAAAGATGATGATCTTTTTCCCATCTGGCCTGATCTTATCTTAATTGATGGAGGCGAAGGACAAATCAACAGTGTACATGCAATACTTGATGAATTACAATTAAATGACCTCTTCACAGTTGTTGGAATCGCTAAAGGTGTTGACCGTAATGCAGGATGTGAACGATTTTTTATAAAAGGTTCCTCCTCCTTTACACTTCCCCCACGTGATCCTATCCTTTATTTTCTGCAACGTTTGCGTGATGAAGCTCATCGTTTTGCCATTGGAACGCATAGAATAAAACGAAAAAAAGCAACATTCAAAAACCCTCTTGATAAAATCGAAAATATCGGTCCAACAAGAAAGCGTGCGTTGCTTCATCATTTTGGAAGTGCCAAAGCTATTGCTAATGCCTCACTTGAAGATTTAAAAAAAGTTACGGGAATCTCTATGACAATTGCACAGAAAATTCATAACCATTTTCATGAAAAATAGACTTGTTTCATAACCTCCGCCTTGTTACGTTTAGGGAATATATTTTTTCACAAAAATTTAAAATGGCTCTATGAAAAATCATACTTTTTCTTTTCCAAATATTTTAACTTATGCACGAATTGTTGCAGTTCCAATGGTTGTAGCCTGCTTTTTTGTAGAAGGACGCCTACAATCAAGTGATATCGCACGCTGGATTGCCGTTTCCATTTTTATTATTGCATCTATTACCGATTTTCTTGACGGTTACCTTGCCCGTATTTGGGAACAAACATCCAATATTGGTCGCATGTTAGATCCAATTGCCGATAAACTTCTCGTCTCTGCTTGTTTGCTCTTGCTTGCCGCAGACAGCACTATCGCTGGATGGACTCTATGGGCAGCCATTATCATTCTTTGCCGCGAAATTCTTGTATCAGGATTACGTGAATATTTAGCTGAATTAAAAGTGAGTGTTCCAGTTTCTCGTCTTGCGAAATGGAAAACTTTTGTACAAATGATCGCTATTATCTTTCTTTTAGCGGGACCGGCCGGTAATAAAATTTTCCCTTATACGGTAGAATTTGGCATTACTATGCTGTGGATTGCTGCTCTCCTTACATTGTGGACAGGATGGGATTATTTTCGTGCAGGTTTAAAGCATGTTATTTTGTGAAAAGAATATGTAAGATTTATAATGATAATTTACCTTTTTGCCCTTAAACAAAAGAAGAAAGCCCGTGAGGCTTACTTATTTTAAATCTATTCACGAACAATCAATCAAAACACTTCTTTTGCACATCACAAACGAAGCTGGCATATAGATAAAAACTCTTTAAGAAAAAAATAAATATGCTTTTTGTCCCGCCTCGCAAAAGCAGTCGCAACATTAAAAGCTAAAAAAACGATGAATGCGATATGTCTTTGCAAAAAAATCTATAACTTTGTAAGCAAAAAACCCGAAACATAGTTTTTCAAGTTTTTTGCTTCTTATTTACTTTACGCTTTTATTAAGCAACAATTTCTATCTCAGAAAACCAAAAAGCGATTTCTGTTTTTGCTGTTTCAGCACTATCGGATCCATGGACAGAATTTTCGCCAATCGATAAAGCATGAACCTTACGAATTGTCCCTTCTTCTGCATCACTAGGATTCGTAGCCCCCATTACTTCACGGTTTTTAGCTATTGCATTCTCGCCTTCTAGAACCTGTACCACTGTTGGACCAGAAGACATAAATTCCACCAATTCGCTAAAAAAAGGACGCTCCTTATGAACAGCATAGAATTTTTCAGCCTCACGCTTACTCATCCAGACACGTTTAGATGCAATAACACGCAGTCCTGCATCCTCAAGCATTTTCGTAATTGCACCCGTCAAATTACGACGTGTTGCATCTGGTTTAATCATCGAAAAAGTACGCTCTAAAGCCATTTAACCACCTTTATTTCATTGATAACATTCTCTGGCTATTTCTATAACGAGCAAGCAGCCTTTTGCCAAGTGACTCTGCAAAAATCTACAAAAATTCTCAAAAATATAGAATGAATTATAAAGAACACTTAATAAAAATAGAAATACATTATAAGAGTGTACCCGCCTCTCAGAAAATGTTGAAGCTTCTTTTATACTCCCAAATGCTTCTCATCAAAATTATCATTTAAGCAATAAAAAATTATAAGAAAAATCCAACACGTAAAAATATATATACCTTTTATGAAAGCTTTATTTTTTTAAGAAAGCGAACCTAGACATTTCATATCTAGGTTTGAAAATCCCCTCACACACTGAAATCAATCAAAAAATACCCCTATAAATTAAAAACTATAGCGTACACCTAAAATACCCTGAAGGGACTGTTTTGTTTTACGTCCTTTAACATAATGGGCCTC